>NZ_OBMS01000040.1:0-11520 GCF_900217715.1 Bacteroides sp. AR29 | reverse complement strand
TGCCAAATGCATGAGGAAAAAGTAGCATAGCCAAAAGAAAATATAGCAGAACTTAAAATATAAAAGAGGTTGTGCCAACGTTTTGACACAACCTCTCATTTTTTGTAACCAGTAACTTGTAACAGGTAGCTCCTTGTAACTCGTAACTTCTGTAACTCGTATCTCCTATCCCTTATTCTCCGCCGAATTTCTTTACTTGCTCTGCAATCAGTTCCGCATCATCAAAGTAGTTTATCTTCATAGCCTTGCGTACATCGTCCAAGGTTGCGGCAGCGGTTTCCCTGGCAGTTCCGCAACCTTTCTTCAGCATGTCGTAGATGGCGGGGATGTCTTTTTCAAACTCCTTGCGGCGGTTGCGGATAGGCTCCAGTGTCTCCTGCATAATTTCGTTGAGGAACTTCTTCACTTTCATGTCGCCCAGACCGCCACGTTGGTAGTGGGCTTTCAGTTCGTCCAGATTCGGATATTCGGGCAGATAAAGGCCGAAGTGTTCCGGACGGCAAAAGGCATCCAGGTAAGTGAATACGGTGTTGCCTTCCAATTTTCCGGGGTCTTGCACACGCAGGTGGTCGGGGTCGGTATACATGCTCTTCACCTTCTTCTGCACCTCGTCGGCAGAGTCCGAAAGATAGATACAGTTGCCGAGGCTCTTGCTCATCTTGGCTTTGCCGTCCGTTCCCGGCAGGCGCAGGCAGGCTGCATTGTCGGGCAACAGGATTTCCGGTTCCACGAGGGTTTCACCATATATATAGTTGAAACGGCGTACGATTTCACGAGCTTGTTCAATCATCGGCTCCTGGTCTTCGCCCACGGGCACGGTAGTGGCGCGGAAGGCGGTAATGTCCGCTGCCTGGCTGATGGGGTAGGTGAAGAAACCTACGGGGATGCTTGTCTCGAAATTACGCATCTGGATTTCGGTCTTTACCGTCGGGTTGCGTTGCAGGCGGCTCACGGTCACCAGGTCCATATAGTAGAAGGTCAGTTCGCAGAGTTCCGGTATCTGGGATTGGATGAAGATGGTACTCTTCGTCGGGTCCAGTCCGCAAGCCAGGTAGTCCAGTGCCACCTCGATGACGTTCTGGCGCACCTTTTCCGGATTCTCCATATTGTCCGTCAGCGCTTGTGCGTCGGCGATGAAGATGAAAATCTTGTCGTACAAGCCGGAGTTTTGCAGTTCCACTCTTCTTCTCAATGAGCCTACATAGTGTCCTATGTGCAGGCGTCCTGTGGGGCGGTCGCCCGTAAGGATGATTTTTTCTTTTGCCATATTATGTATTTTTTAGTTTCTTCATTGTATAAAAGCCATTAAGACCGGCAAAGATACCTATAATTATCGAAACCTCAAGGGATGACGCTTTCTTTCCTTTTCACGTATACCTTATGGCTTCCGATGCCGCTTGTATCGATTCCGCTGCCGGGAGTATGTGCCCATTTGCGCAGTTCCACGGTGGCGGTGGAGCGGACGAGTCCGGTCAGTTGCCGGTAGATGCTGACAGTAAGGAAGGCGTGCTTGTCCAGATACTGATGCGCCAGAGCCAGACGTTGTTCGGGGGTGTATTTCTTCGACGAACGTGCGGGTTTCCAGGAGGCACGTTCCAGTTCGCACCAATGGTTGGTTTCTCTAATCAAGGCCTTGTCCGTGCGGAAGTTCACGCCACTTACGTAGATGCTCCGCGCGTTTCGCTTCGTGGTGCTTTCTTGGGGCTGTTCGCGTTCCTTGTCGGGGTAGATGGACAGTGCGGGGGTGAATACGCCCAATCCTTCTATCTTCACCGAGCGTCCCATTCCCATTTCGTGGGCCAGGGCTTCGCCCAGCTCGCAGATAATTCCTTCGGTTACGCCTTTAGAGAATCCCGAGGTCATGGCGATGTATTCCGCCAGTTCGCGCGTGCCGGTCTGTCCGGTCATCACCATCTTGGGGTAGGTGATTGGTTCGCCCGTGCCTTGCAAGTCGGGCATTTCTTTCATTTGGTAGCGTGTGGTCATTGTTGCGTTCTCCTTTCTTTTCTTTCCTTCGTTGCAAAGTCCTTTTCCCTGCGGAGCAAAGTTCTTTTGGTGGCGGAGAAATCTTAGAATAAAGCCTTTATTCCAAGGAATAGAAATTTTATTTTTAAGAATAAAGGCTTTGTTTGTAGAAACAGAATCCTTGTTCTATTTTTGTATAGGCACAAAGGTAAGTTTCCGTGGCGAGAAAAGCAAGTTTTGGTGGGGAGAATCTTCATATTTATCCGCAAATGCCTTTACTGAGATATAGTCTTTCTTTTTTATATGGAATCGCATTTTTCGGAAAAAGATTTCGGTTGTGGGCGACGGCCGCTCTTCTATTATGGAGGATGACGTTTCTTTTATGCAAAAAAATATGCCACAATTTGCTCTTTTCGTAAATAAGTCGTTACTTTGCACAAATTTTAAAGAGACTATGCAATCGCAGGAAATGAGAAGCAAATATAACCTCCGTTCGAATGAATTTCATTCGGGAGCCGTCAGTTTCTCTTTTTTCGAGAAAGATATTTTTAGTTCTTTGGTAATGCGTTAATCCTTTATTGGGTGACGCATTTTTTTTGTGAAATAGCTACAACTCGTAGTTCGTAGCTTGTAACTCGTAACTTAATAGACAACAAGAGAATATGGAAAAGAATTTAAAGAAAGTGCTTGTCTTGGGTTCTGGTGCGCTCAAGATTGGTCAGGCCGGAGAGTTTGACTATTCCGGTTCGCAGGCGCTGAAGGCGTTGCGCGAAGAAGGTATCGGTTCTGTTTTGGTAAACCCGAACATTGCTACTATCCAGACATCGGAAGGTATCGCCGATCAAGTTTATTTCTTGCCGGTAACTCCTTATTTCGTGGAAGAAATCATCAAGAAAGAACGTCCCGACGGCATTTTGCTGGCATTCGGCGGACAGACGGCGCTGAACTGCGGTACGGAACTCTACCAGAACGGAATTCTTCAGAAATATGGCGTGCGCGTGCTGGGTACTTCCGTTGAGGCGATTATGTACACCGAAGACCGTGACCTCTTTGTGAAGAAGCTGGACGAGATTCCGATGAAGACTCCGAAGAGTCACGCTGTAGAGAGCATGGAGGACGCACTGAAGGCAGCCCGCGAGATTGGCTACCCCGTGATGGTGCGCTCGGCTTATGCTCTGGGTGGACTGGGAAGCGGTATTTGTCCGGACGAGGAAGCCTTCATTAAATTGGCCGAAAGCTCTTTCACTTTCTCCAAGCAGATTCTGGTAGAAGAGTCTCTGAAGGGTTGGAAGGAAATTGAATTCGAGGTAATCCGCGATGCCAACGACCACTGCTTCACGGTGGCAAGCATGGAAAACTTCGACCCGCTGGGCATCCATACGGGTGAGTCCATCGTAGTGGCTCCCACTTGCTCATTGACCGACGAGCAGGTGAAAATGTTGCAGGAGCTTTCCACCAAATGTATCCGCCACCTGGGCATCGTGGGCGAATGTAACATCCAGTATGCCTTCAATGCCGAGACAAACGACTATCGTGTCATCGAGGTGAACGCCCGTCTGTCCCGTTCTTCCGCATTGGCTTCCAAAGCTACCGGTTATCCGCTGGCATTTGTGGCTGCCAAGATTGCGTTGGGCTATACGCTCGACCAAATCGGCGAGATGGGAACTCCCAACTCGGCATACGCAGCTCCGCAGCTTGACTACCTGATTTGCAAGATTCCGCGTTGGGACTTGACGAAGTTCGTAGGTGTCAGCCGCGAAATCGGCTCCAGCATGAAGTCGGTAGGCGAAATCATGTCTATCGGACGTTCCTTTGAAGAAATTATCCAGAAGGGCTTGCGTATGATTGGTCAGGGAATGCACGGATTCGTGGGCAATGAGGGAGTGGAGTTCGATGACTTGGATTACGAACTGTCACATCCCACAGACCTGCGCGTCTTTGCCATTGCCGAGGCTCTGGAAAAGGGATATGCCATCGACCGCATCTTTGAGCTGACCAAGATTGACCCCTGGTTCTTGGGCAAGCTGAAGAACATCGTAGACTACAAGCAGAAACTTTCCCAATATAATAAGGTGGAAGACATCCCCGCCGACGTGCTGCGCGAAGCAAAAGTGCTTGGCTTCTCCGACTTCCAGATTGCCCGCTTCGTGCTGAATCCGCAAGGCAATATGGAGAAGGAAAACCTTGCCGTACGCGCCCGTCGTAAGGAGCTGGGCATCCTGCCCGCCGTGAAGCGCATCAATACGGTGGCCTCCGAACATCCGGAACTGACGAACTACCTCTACATGACGTATGCCGTTCAGGGTTATGATGTGAACTATTATAAGAATGAAAAATCAGTGGTTGTGCTTGGTTCGGGCGCTTACCGCATCGGTTCGTCTGTAGAGTTCGACTGGTGTTCGGTGAATGCCATCCAGACTGCCCGCAAGCTGGGCTACAAGTCCATCATGATTAACTATAACCCCGAAACCGTTTCTACGGACTACGACATGTGCGACCGTCTCTACTTCGACGAGCTCTCCTTCGAACGTGTGCTCGACGTTATCGACCTGGAGCAGCCGCGCGGTGTCATCGTGTCCGTGGGTGGACAGATTCCTAACAACCTGGCTATGAAGCTTCACCGCCAGTCAGTTCCCGTGTTGGGTACTTCCCCCATCTCCATCGACCGTGCCGAAAACCGTAACAAGTTCTCTGCCATGCTCGACCAGCTGGGCATCGACCAACCGGCTTGGCAGGAACTCACCAGCCTGGAAGATGTGAAAGGCTTTGTAGAGAAGGTGGGCTATCCGGTACTGGTGCGTCCGTCTTACGTACTCTCCGGTGCTGCGATGAACGTATGCTACGATGAAGAAGAACTGGAAAACTTCTTGAAGATGGCTGCTGAGGTATCTAAGGAATATCCGGTGGTGGTATCCCAGTTCTTGCAGAACACTAAGGAGATTGAGTTCGACGCTGTTGCCCAAAACGGTGAAGTGGTGGAATACGCCATCTCCGAGCACGTAGAGTTTGCCGGTGTACACTCCGGTGACGCTACGCTGGTATTCCCGGCACAGAAGATTTACTTTGCAACGGCACGCCGCATCAAGAAAATCAGCCGCCAGATTGCGAAGGAACTCAATATTTCCGGTCCTTTCAATATTCAGTTCCTGGCACGCAACAACGAGGTGAAGGTTATCGAGTGTAACCTCCGTGCATCGCGCAGCTTCCCGTTCGTATCCAAGGTGCTGAAGCGTAACTTCATCGAGACTGCTACCCGCATCATGCTGGACGCTCCCTATACACAACCGGACAAGTCGGCATTCGACATCGACCGTATCGGTGTGAAGGCAAGCCAGTTCTCCTTCTCCCGTCTGCACAAGGCAGACCCGGTATTGGGTGTGGACATGTCGTCTACGGGCGAGGTAGGCTGTATTGGCGACGACTTCTCCGAAGCATTGCTGAATGCCATGATTGCTACCGGATTCAGAATCCCCCGTCCCGAGAAGGGCGTGATGTTCTCCTCCGGAGCCATGAAGTCCAAGGTGGATTTGCTGGATGCCAGCCGCATGCTCTTTGCCAAAGGCTATAAGATTTATGCTACGGCAGGTACAGCCGCTTTCCTCAACGCCCATGGCGTGACGACGGAAGCCGTTTACTGGCCGGATGAACGCCCGGATGCGGAAAACAACGTGATGACGATGATTGCCGACCATGCCTTCGACCTGATTGTCAACATTCCGAAGAACCATACGAAACGCGAGCTGACCAATGGCTACAAGATTCGTCGCGGTGCCATCGACCACAACATTCCGTTGATTACCAATGCTCGCCTGGCAAGTGCCTTTATCGAGGCATTCTGCGAAATGAAGCTGGAAGATATCCAGATTAAGAGCTGGCAGGAGTACAAATAAATTGTTTGCTCTATAAACGATTGCAGGAGCGGAAAGCCGAAAGGTTTTCCGCTCTTTTGGTATACTGCGTTTATTTCCGTATTTTTGTTCGGGGCTGAGTCTCTGTATGAATCAAAAGAAGAAACAATATGAATGAAGTGGAAAAAATGCGTAGCTCCCAGTTGGCGGATATGTCCGTTCCGGAGATACAGGTGAAGTTCGAGCATGCCAAGCGCTTGCTGGCAAAAATGCGTGTGATGAGTACTTACGATGAGGATTACCGGAGCTTGCTGGAGGAGCTGGTACCGGGCATTCCCGCCACGTCCGTCATCTGTCCGCCGTTCCATTGCGACCATGGGGATGGTATCCGGCTGGGTGAGCATGTCTTTGTCAATGCCAATTGCACTTTCCTGGACGGGGGATATATCACGATTGGTGCCCATACGTTGGTCGGTCCATGCGTACAGATATACACTCCCCATCATCCGATGGATTATATCGAGCGTCGTACGGAAAAGGAATATGCCTATCCGGTGACGATAGGAGAGGATTGCTGGATTGGCGGCGGTGCCATTCTGTGCCCGGGCGTCACCGTCGGCGACCGTTGTATCATCGGTGCGGGTAGTGTGGTGACGAAAGATATTCCATCCGATAGCATAGCCGTTGGCAATCCGGCAAAGGTTATCCGGAAAAATGAGGCAAAAAAGTGAACGTACTAAATGCTTGAAAAACAGAGTATGTCGCTAAATGACTAAAAAAATATCGAAAAATATTATGCAAAAATTTTGGTAATGTCAAAATAAGCTGTACCTTTGCATCGCTTTTGAAACGGAAGTGTACGGGCGTTTAGCTCAGCTGGTTCAGAGCATCTGCCTTACAAGCAGAGGGTCGGCGGTTCGAATCCGTCAACGCCCACACAAAATCCAAGCACTTTTGTTCATCAAAAGGGCGTTTAGCTCAGCTGGTTCAGAGCATCTGCCTTACAAGCAGAGGGTCGGCGGTTCGAATCCGTCAACGCCCACTGGAAATTTTCATTCGAAGGTGGTCTTGCAAGTGATTGTAAGGCCATTTTTTTTATCCGTTAACTTCCTTTTCTTAAAATCTTTATCCTTTATGTCTTGTTACTCAGAAAAAAGCAGTAATTTTGCAGTCCGATAATTATCATCATAAATACGACGTATGAAACTTGATTTACTTACCGCAATCTCTCCGATTGACGGTCGATACAGAGGCAAAACGGATGTTTTGGCTGCCTATTTTTCAGAATTTGCACTGATTAAATACCGTGTACAAGTTGAAATAGAATACTTTATCACGCTGTGTGAGCTGCCTTTGCCGCAACTGAAAGGGGTGGATAAGGGCGTTTTCGAAACCTTGAGAAACATTTACCGTAACTTCTCCGAAGCCGACGCGCAACGCATCAAGGATATTGAGAGCGTGACGAACCATGATGTGAAGGCTGTGGAGTATTTCTTAAAAGAAGAGTTTGACAAGTTGGGTGGTATGGACGACTATAAGGAGTTCATCCATTTTGGCCTGACTTCACAAGATATCAACAATACGTCTGTTCCTTTGTCTGTAAAGGAGGCGCTGGAGCAGGTGTACTATCCTCAAATAGAGGAACTGATAGCGCAGCTCCGTGCTTATGCGGAAGAGTGGGCCGCTATCCCCATGCTTGCCAAGACACACGGACAACCGGCTTCGCCTACCCGTTTGGGCAAGGAGGTAATGGTGTTTGTCTACCGTCTGGAACGCCAGTTGGCAACGCTGAAGGCTTGTCCGGTGACAGCAAAGTTCGGTGGCGCTACGGGTAATTACAATGCCCATCATGTGGCTTATCCGGAATATGACTGGAAGGCATTCGGCAATAAGTTCGTTTCCGAAAAGCTTGGCTTGGAACGCGAGGAGTATACTACCCAGATATCCAATTACGATAATCTGTCTGCCATCTTTGATGCCATGAAGCGCATCAATACGGTGATGATTGATATGAACCGTGACTTCTGGCAATATATCTCTATGGAATATTTCAAGCAGAAGATTAAAGCCGGTGAGGTGGGCTCCAGCGCGATGCCGCACAAGGTGAACCCGATTGACTTTGAAAATGCGGAAGGAAACCTGGGCATGGCGAATGCTATTCTTGAGCACTTGGCGGTAAAACTGCCGGTTTCCCGTTTGCAGCGTGACTTGACGGACTCTACCGTGCTCCGCAATGTGGGTATGCCGTTCGGGCATATCATTATTGCCATACAAAGTTCTTTGAAGGGTTTGCGTAAGTTGCTGTTGAACGAACCGGCCATCTACCGTGACCTGGACAATTGCTGGAGCGTGGTGGCCGAGGCTATCCAGACCATTCTGCGCCGCGAGGCCTATCCGCATCCTTATGAAGCGTTGAAAGCGTTGACCCGTACCAATCAGGCCATTACGGAAGCGTCTATCAAGGAATTTATAGAGGGACTGAATGTAAGTGAAGAGATAAAGAAAGAATTGCGGGTGATTACCCCCCATACTTATACGGGAATTTAAGCAACCACAGAAGTGTACCGGAGGAATTTCAACTTTTTACTCCGGCAATTGTTATAGAAACATATAAAATTCAAGGTATAATAGAGACAATGAATGGCCGTGAGGCCAAGGTTTAATTTTATTCGAATAAAAAACAATGAGTACAGAAAACGAAACTTGGCGTGATGCTTCTTCCGCAGAGGAGAACTCAGGTGCCGGCCGCGATGGTAACCAATTTAACAAGGAAGGTGGCTACAGCCGTCCGTCTTACAACCGTGATAATGGCGACCGTCCTTATCGCCCCAGATTTAACAGTGAAAACGGGGACCGCCCGCAGCGTCCTTATAACAGTGACCGCCCTTATCGCCCGCGCTTTAATCCTGGTGCGGACAATGGTGACCGTCCGCAGCGTCCTCGTTACAATAACGATAATGGCGACCGTCCCTATCGTCCGCGCTATAACAGCGAAGGCGGCGACCGTCCGCAACGCCCTTATGGAAACAATTCGGGTGACCGTCCTTACCGTCCGCGCTATAACAGCGAAGGTGGCGACCGTCCGCAACGCCCTTATAATAGTGACCGTCCGCAGCGCCCGCGTTATGGTAATGAAGGTGGTGACCGTCCGCAACGTCCTTATAACAGTGATCGTTCTTATAATACAGACCGTCCCTATCGTCCGCGCTATAACAGTGAAGATGGCGACCGTCTGCAGCGTCCTCGCTACAATAATGAGGGTGGTGATCGTCCTTATCGTCCACGCTTCAATTCGGGTGGTGGAAGGCCTGGCGGATATGGTAACAGAGATAGCTATAGTCGTCCTGTCCGTCGTTCGGCCGATTATGACCCCAATGCTAAGTACAGCAAGAAGAAACAGATAGAGTATAAGGAGCAGTTTGTGGACCCGAACGAGCCTATCCGTCTGAACAAATTTCTGGCCAATGCCGGTGTTTGTTCCCGTCGCGAGGCTGATGAATTCATCACTGCCGGAGTTGTTTCTGTAAACGGAGAGGTCGTGACGGAATTGGGAACCAAGATTAAACGTGGTGATGAAGTGAAGTTCCACGACCAGACGGTCAGTATCGAACGTAAGATTTACGTCCTGCTGAACAAGCCGAAAGATACAGTGACTACTTCGGATGACCCCCAAGCACGTCGCACGGTGATGGATTTGGTGAAAGGCGCTTGCAATGAACGTATTTATCCGGTAGGTCGTCTGGACCGCAATACTACAGGTGTGTTGCTGCTGACAAATGATGGTGACTTGGCTTCCAAGCTGACGCATCCCAAGTATCTGAAGAAGAAAATATATCATGTGCATTTGGACAAGAATCTGACAAAAGCCGATATGGAGCAAATTGCGGCCGGTATTCAACTGGATGACGGAGAAATCCATGCAGATGCCATTAGCTATACGGATGACGTAAAGAAAGATGATGTCGGCATTGAAATTCACTCCGGTAAGAACCGTATCGTGCGTCGTATCTTCGAATCGCTGGGATACAAGGTGATGAAGCTGGACCGTGTATATTTTGCCGGTTTAACGAAGAAAGGCCTGCGCCGCGGCGAATGGCGTTACCTCACGGAGCAAGAGGTGAACTTCCTGCGCATGGGTTCTTTCGAGTAATATATAATAAGGTATAATAACTGTTTTATGGAAAAGATTAGTAGAACAAAGGTGGTTGACCTGCTGAAGCGTGAAGATTTTGGCGCTATGGTCAACGTGAAGGGCTGGGTTCGTACCCGCAGAGGTAGTAAGCAAGTAAACTTTATCGCGCTGAATGACGGTTCTACAATAAATAATGTGCAGATTGTAGTAGACTTGGGTAACTTCGATGAGGAGATGCTGAAAGAGATAACTACCGGTGCTTGTTTGAGTGTAAACGGGGTGCTGACGGAATCTGTCGGTTCCGGTCAGAAGGCCGAAGTGCAGGCCCGCGAAATCGAAGTGCTGGGAGCTTGCGATAACACGTATCCGTTGCAGAAGAAAGGTCATTCCATGGAGTTTCTCCGTGAGATAGCCCATCTGCGTCCCCGTACCAATACGTTCGGGGCGGTGTTTCGTATTCGTCACAACATGGCGATTGCCATCCATAAGTTCTTTCATGACAGAGGGTTCTTCTATTTTCATACTCCGATCATCACGGCTTCCGACTGCGAAGGCGCAGGCCAGATGTTCCAGGTAACTACAAAGAATCTGTATGACTTGAAGAAGGACGAGAATGGTTCCATTATTTACGATGATGACTTCTTTGGAAAGCAGGCTAGCCTGACGGTTTCCGGACAGTTGGAAGGCGAACTTGCCGCTACTGCATTGGGAGCCATCTATACATTCGGTCCTACGTTCCGTGCCGAGAATTCCAATACTCCCCGCCACTTGGCAGAGTTCTGGATGATTGAGCCGGAAGTGGCGTTCAATGATATTGCGGACAATATGGACCTGGCGGAAGACTTCATCAAGTATTGTGTGCAGTGGGCTTTGGACAACTGTGCCGACGATGTGAAGTTCCTCAATGACATGTTTGATAAGGGATTGATTGAACGTCTGCAAGGTGTCTTGAAAGAAAACTTCGTGCGCCTGCCCTATACGGAAGGTATCAAGATACTGGAAGAGGCTGTTGCCAAAGGACATAAGTTTGAATTCCCGGTGTACTGGGGAGTTGACTTGGCTTCCGAACACGAGCGCTATCTGGTGGAAGACCACTTCAAGCGTCCGGTTATCCTGACTGACTATCCGAAGGAAATCAAAGCGTTCTATATGAAGCAGAACGAAGACGGCAAGACCGTGCGTGCCATGGATGTGCTCTTCCCGAAGATTGGGGAAATCATTGGCGGTTCCGAACGTGAATCGGATTACAACAAGCTGATGACGCGTATTGACGAACTTCACATTCCGATGAAGGATATGTGGTGGTATCTCGATACCCGCAAGTTCGGTACATGTCCCCACTCCGGATTTGGTTTGGGCTTTGAGCGTTTGTTGCTGTTCGTGACGGGCATGACGAATATTCGTGATGTTATACCGTTCCCACGTACGCCGCGCAACGCCGAGTTCTAAGTTTCGGAATATACAAACTGGATAAAATCATGAGGTTGTGTCAAAACGTTGGCACAACCTCTTTTATATTTTAAGTTCTGCTATATTTTCTTTTGGCTATGCTACTTTTTCCTCATGCATTTGGCA
>NZ_OBMS01000032.1:0-42996 GCF_900217715.1 Bacteroides sp. AR29 | reverse complement strand
TGACCTCTTCCTTGTGAACCTTGATGCCAAGGAACGACCCATCCTGCTCGATATAATAGAGGACCGACATGGGCGCAAGTCCATCATCATCACCTCGCAACTGCCAACGGACAATTGGTATGATGCAATCGGAGACCCTACAGTAGCAGATGCCATTATGGATCGTATTATACATACGGCGCACCGGATTGAGCTGACAGGAGAAAGTGTCCGTAAAATGGCTGCATACAGAGGGAAATAAACTAAAATAATAATAACCCCATCGGTCAAGACTTTTTAAGGGGGCATTGTTGAATGTTTTAAGGGGGCAGAATCGCTTGGTTTTAGGGGGCAGCTTACACTGGATTTTCCACTCTGATTCTTGTGCGTCAAAGTCTTGCTTTTGTGTGCTTACTCGCACTAATAAAATTGCTTTCATATCGCATTGTTTTGTTATCTTTGCAACAAAAATAATAATAATGAGTGAAACAAAAAAATCGGATGCATTAGTAGTATTCAGTGGCGGGCAGGACTCGACCACTTGCCTCTTTTGGGCAAAACGTGAATTTAAGAAAGTGTATGCGCTGAGTTTTCTGTATGGACAGAAACATCAGAAGGAAGTGGACTTGGCGAGGGCCATTGCCCGTAAGGCAGGTGTGGAGTTCGAAGTAATGGATGTTTCCTTTATCGGCCGGCTGGGACGTAACTCATTGACAGATGCCGGCATGGAGATGGACCAGGAGAAGCCGGCAGACAGCTTTCCGAATACTTTTGTGCCGGGACGCAATCTGTTTTTCCTGAGTATAGCCGCCGTCTACGCCCGCGAGCGGGGGATTAATCATATTGTGACGGGGGTGTCGCAGACCGATTTCAGCGGTTATCCCGATTGCCGGGATGCTTTCATCAAGTCGCTTAACGTGACGCTGAACCTGGCTATGGACGAGCAATTCGTGTTGCACACCCCGTTGATGTGGATTGACAAAGCGGAGACCTGGGCGCTGGCAGACGAGCTTGGAGTGCTCGAACTTATACGCCACGAAACGCTGACTTGCTATAACGGTATTCCGGGAGATGGTTGTGGACACTGCCCGGCATGCACGTTGCGCAGAGAAGGATTGGAAAAGTTTTTGGCTTCTACTAAATGAGGCACACTTGTATCACTAAAAATATATGGCTATGACAGAATTGAAAGACCAACTTTCCCTTTTGGGGAGAAAGACAGAATACCGTCAGGACTATGCCCCCGAAGTATTGGAGGCATTTGATAACAAGCATCCCGGCAATGACTACTGGGTGCGTTTCAACTGCCCCGAATTCACCAGCCTCTGTCCCATCACGGGGCAACCGGACTTTGCAGAAATCCGTATTTGCTATATCCCCGATGTCAAGATGGTAGAGAGCAAGAGTTTGAAACTCTACTTGTTCAGCTTCCGCAATCATGGTGCTTTCCACGAGGATTGCGTGAACATCATAATGAAAGACCTCATTCATTTGATGAACCCTAAGTATATTGAGGTGACGGGTATCTTCACCCCGCGCGGAGGCATCTCCATTTATCCGTATGCCAATTACGGACGTCCCGGCACGAAGTTCGAGCAGATGGCAGAGCATCGTTTGATGAACCGTGAATGAGAACTGTTTTTGAAGGCCTCCGTAAATAATAAAGGGAGGCTTTGGGAGCAAATGATTGTTGCGCCGCTATATTTTATATTCTTGCTTACTAAAAACTATTCGTCCGACATATGTTTAATTATCGTCCAACAGCTATCGGACGATAATTAAACATATGTCGGACGATAATGTAACGACTGTCGGACGAATAGTCTTTAGTCAATGAAACATTAACCTGCTACCATCTTGGAAAGAATCTTTCCTATAGAGGATAGTAGGGGATGACTTTTGCAAAGATATAGACGATTCTTTAATAAAAATAGCGCCTTTTCCCAAAGACGCTATTCCCTCTTTATGACTTATTCACTACAAAGGGTTATTTTATTCTTTTGTAGCCATAGACAGCAAGGTTACCCAGTTCTTCTTCGATGCGCAATAGTTGGTTGTACTTCGCCATGCGGTCGGAGCGGCTCAGAGAACCGGTCTTGATTTGTCCGCTGTTGGTGGCAACGGCAATGTCTGCAATGGTGGCGTCCTCGGTTTCGCCGGAACGGTGAGAAGTCACTGTGGTATAACCGTGGCGGTGTGCCATTTCGATAGCATCCAGCGTTTCACTGAGTGAACCGATTTGATTGACTTTGATAAGGATGGAATTGGCGCAGCCCATGGCAATACCTTTTTCAAGGAATTCCACGTTAGTCACGAACAGGTCGTCGCCAACCAGCTGGCAACGGTTGCCGATGCGTTCGGTCAACTTCTTCCAGCCTTCCCAGTCGTTTTCGCTCATGCCATCCTCGATGGAGTCAATCGGGTAGTTATTAATCAAATCTTCCAAGTAAGCTATTTGTTCGTCGGCAGTACGTTTTTTACCATTTTCGCCTTCAAAGATGGAGTAGTCATAGATACCGTTCTTAAAGAACTCGGATGAGGCACAGTCCATACCGATTTTCACATCCTTGCCCGGTTCGTAGCCGGCAGCCTTGATGGCGCTCATGATGGAGTCCAGCGCATCTTCTGTTCCTGCCAGTGCCGGTGCAAAACCGCCTTCGTCGCCTACAGCAGTGCTGAGGCCGCGGTCGTGCAACACTTTTTTCAAGGCGTGGAATACTTCGGCTCCCATGCGCAGGCCTTCACGGAAGGAAGAGGCGCCTACCGGCCGAATCATAAATTCTTGGAAAGCGATAGGAGCGTCGCTGTGTGAACCTCCATTGATGATATTCATCATCGGGACCGGCATTACGTAGGTATTTACTCCACCGATATATCTGTATAAAGGTATATCGAGATAATTGGCGGCGGCTTTGGCTACTGCCAGTGAGACACCCAGAATGGCGTTGGCACCCAGCTTGGATTTGGTAGGCGTGCCGTCCAACTCAAGCATCTTGTGGTCGATGGTACGCTGTTCCAGTGACGACCAGCCAATCAGTGCCGGTGCGATTATCTTGTTGACGTTTTCTACTGCTTTTAGTGTACCTTTACCACCGTAGCGTTGCTTGTCGCCATCGCGAAGTTCCAGCGCTTCGTGCTCGCCGGTAGAAGCACCGGAAGGCACTGCTGCGCGTCCCATAACACCACATTCCAGAATAACGTCCACTTCTACTGTGGGATTGCCGCGTGAATCAAGGATTTCACGGGCTACAATCTTTTCAATTTTCATACTTAAACTTTAATAATTTATTGTCCGTTGTCTTGTTTTAATTTGCAGCAAAGGTCGTACAAAAAGGCATATTGGGCAATACCTATAAATAGGGGTTTTTCATTTCCCGGCTCCTCTTTTTTAGATTTATTATTGATAATACCTATCAATGGTGATTGCATAATATGATATATACGATAAATCCACTCCATATAATTACCTACAATAAGTGATTGCACAGCTGGCTGTTAATAATGACCTTTGCACCGGTTTACTAACAACATTATAATTATTATAAAATTGAAAGCATATACACTTAAATTCTCGCTGCTGTTTTTCCTTCTGTTGGCTTCTCTGTCTGTACATGCGCAGAGGAGAGGAGGGATGATTTCGGGTAGAATCATTTCTACGGAAAAAGAAACGGTGGATTTTGCGACTGTTTATCTGAAAGGGACGAGTTATGGAGGAACCACGAATCAGGAAGGCCTCTATCACATCAAGGCGCCTGCCGGCGACTATACGCTGGTGGTGTCTGCCGTAGGTTATACAAAGGTGGAGAAAAAGGTGAAACTGGTCAATGATGAGCGGATGAAGCTGAACATAACCATCGCTCCCGAAACGCAACAGCTGGACGAGGTGACTATCGTTTCTACCGGAGTAAGCCGGGTGAAGAGGTCGGCATTCAATGCTGTGGCAGTCGATACAAAGGAACTCCAGAACACCACGAAGAATCTGAGCGATGCCTTGACCAAGGCTCCGGGCATGAAACTCCGTGAGTCGGGTGGGGTAGGTTCGGACATGCAGTTGATGCTGGACGGTTTTAGCGGAAAGCACGTCAAGGTGTTCATTGACGGTGTGCCGCAGGAAGGTGTGGGAAGCTCCTTCAGCCTGAACAATATTCCGGTGAGCTTTGCCGACCGTATAGAGGTATATAAGGGTGTAGTTCCCGTGGGCTTCGGTACGGATGCCATTGGCGGTGTCATCAATATTGTTACCAACAAGAAACGCCGGAACTGGTTCCTGGATGCTTCTTATTCTTACGGCTCGTTCAATACCCACCGCTCATACGTTAACTTCGGACAGACTTTCAAGAACGGTTTCAGCTATGAAATCAATGCCTTTCAAAACTACTCGGACAACGATTATCATGTAGATGCGCCGGTAAAGGATTTTGAGACGGGCAGTTTCAACGAAAGTGAGAAGGTGCGCGTGAAGCGTTTCAATGATACTTACCACAACGAAGCCATTGTGGCCAAAGCGGGTATTGTGGACAAAAGTTGGGCAGACCGGCTGATGTTCGGTTTCACCTATTCGCACATGTACAAGGACATACAGACCGGTGTACGCCAGAAGACAGTCTTCGGAGAAAAGCACCGCTTCGGCCATTCACTAATGCCTTCGATGGAATACAGCAAACGCAACTTGATAATCAAGGGGCTGGATATGGTGTTGACAGCCAACTACAATCGCAATGCCACTACGAATGTGGATACTGCCCGCTATGAATACAACTGGCTTGGTGAGAAACATCCGCTGAACAGTCCCGGCGAACAGTCCCGCCAGTATTCCCGTGCCGATAATGACAATTGGAACGGTACATTGACCTTGAATTACCGCATTGCCAGAGTCCACATGCTGACTTTCAATCATGTGTTGAGTGCATTCCAGCGTGATAATACTTCACTGTTGGCGGTGGAAGAACAGACGGATGCCATTGCCAAGCAGACCCGCAAGAATATCTCCGGTTTGTCATACCGCCTGATGCCTTCCGAAAAGTGGAACTTCTCGGCATTCGGCAAATACTACCGCCAGTATGTGGCAGGACCTATGGCCGAGGATGATACCGGTAGTAATTATGTACGCACCAGCCGTACGGTAGACTCTTGGGGATATGGTGCTGCCGGAACCTACTTCATCCTACCCGGCTTGCAGGCGAAGCTCTCTTATGAAAAAGCTTACCGCCTGCCCACTATCGAAGAGATGTTTGGTGACGAAGACCTGGAGAGTGGAGACATCGGCATCCGTCCCGAGAAAAGTGACAACATCAACTTGAACCTGAGTTATTCCCGGAGTTTTGGAAAACATTCCGTCTACGTGGAAGGCGGTGTGGTATACCGCAATACGAAGGATTATATCCAGCGTAATATCCAGGACTTGAGCGGAGGAAAAGAAGGGGCCACTTATACCAACTACGGCAAGGTGCTGACGAAGGGATACAATGTATCGGCACGCTATGGCTTCGGACGCTGGCTGAGTGTGGGCGGCAACTTCACGCAGATGAATGTGCGTGACAATGAGAAGATGCAAATCGGCAGTACCGGCAACTCTGTGGAAAATCTCGGTTACAAGGCACGCATTCCCAATGTGCCCTATCAGTTTGCTGATTTTGACGTAAACTTCTATTGGCGCGACCTCTGGAAGAAAGGGAATATACTGTCCGTGACTTACGACAACCAGTACATGCACAGCTTCTCCTACTATTCGCAGGCCATCGGTAGCAAGAACAAGGATTTCATGGTACCCGACCAGTTCTCCCATAACCTGACATTGAGCTATAGTCTGAAGAATGGCCGCTATAATATCTCGTTTGAATGCCGCAACTTCACGAACGAGGATTTGTACGACAACTTCAGCCTTCAGAAAGCCGGGCGTGCGTTCTATGGCAAGATACGTGTACATTTTGGTGATTAATAAATATAATGGTTTTAATAGGTGTAATTAATAAGAAGAACAAATGAAGAAGAATTATCTTTTGTCCGGCCTCTTTGCAATGGCAATGACCGGAATGGCTTTAATTTCTTGTACAGACACAGACGAACCGGGTTCCGGCTCCGGTTCCGGTTCAAAGGGTAACTATGTGATAGCTGCCACGGCTACAGTTTCAGGTAGCTCCGTTCCTGTCCTGCTGACAGCCGAGTCACTGGAAAGCGGTGAAATTACTGCTGCCGGCAATGGCCTTGTGAACGATGGGGCTACTTACTGGGTGTTCTACGGAAACAAATATCTGTATGCCTTGAACTATCACCAGGGAAATGCAGGCACTACCCAGTCGTTCATTATGAATACAAACGGTGAACTGGAAAAACGTAGCCAGGAGTATAACGTCAATCGTTTCACTACCTACGGCTATTATGACCAATTTATAATGACGACTTCTACCGGCGACGGCCCTACGGAACTGAATGATGCAAATGGATATACTCCCCAATCTTTTTTGATTTCCTATCTGGATGTCGAGAAACAGACTTATACAAAGAACTCGGTAACAAAGGATACTCCATTTCTTGCCGAAAATTTCCTTGAAAATGGTGAATACGTAACACTGGCCGGTATAGAACAAGTGGGCAGTAAGGTTTATGCAGCAGCCATTCCCATGGGGCTTAGCCAGTATGGTTGCATGCAGAAGAACGAAGACGGTAGCTACAAGTGGGTGCTTTCCGGTAATGAGGATTTAATAAAGACAGAATCCGGCGGGCAGGGTAGCGGTGCCTATGAGAAGGACGAATTGCAATGGACCCAGTATCCTAATGAATGCCATATCGCTATCTTTGGTGATCAGACACTGAATTCTCATAAGGTCATCACTACAGACAAAATCAGTTATGCTGCCGGACGTAACCGTTCACAGTACTACCAGATGAACTGGCTTGCCGACGACGGCTATGTATATGTATTTTCTCCGAGCTATGCCAAGACCATGAGTGATTCGCGTCAGCAGACTACATTGCCTGCTGGAGTTGTACGCATCGATACCAAAGCAGAAGAATTTGATGCCGCTTATTACTATAATCTTGAAGAGAAAGCCAATGGCGCCTCTTTCTTGCGGACTTGGTATATTTCAGGTAATTATTTCCTGCTGCTGATGTATGATAAGGCAATTACGGCATCAGACAAGGTTGCCAACCAACTTGCCGTCTTCAATGCCTCCACTGGAGCTTTGACTTATGTGAACGGCCTTCCAAGCGATGTCTCTGGCTTTGGTAATACCCCGTACATGGAAAATGGCAACGCATATGTGGCAGTCACTACCTCTTCCGGCTATCCTGCCATCTATAAGGTAGACCCTGCCAATGCAACAGCTACCAAAGGTCTGGTTGTCAATGCAACCCAACTGAACGGTGTAGGTAAACTGGAATAAAGCTCCTATGAAGAAAGTTTTTCGTAAGATACATTTATGGCTTTCAGTCCCCTTCGGGCTACTGATTACCCTTATCTGTTTTTCCGGAGCCATGCTGGTATTCGAGACGGAGGTGATGGAGCTCTGCCACCGCGACCTCTACTATGTGGAGAAAGTCGGGCCGGCACCGCTTCCCATGGGCAAGGTGGCCGAAAAAGTGGCCGCTACTCTGCCGGATAGTGTTTCTGTGACGGGTGTCACAGCCTCGTCTGCTCCGGAGCGTGCCTGGCAGGTGAACCTTTCCAAACCTCGTCGTGCTTCCGTCTATGTAGACCAGTATACGGGTGAGATAAAGGGCAAGTATGAGCGTGCGCCGTTTTTCACGACCATGTTCCGCCTGCATCGCTGGTTGCTGGACAGCATGAAGCCCGATGGAGGCATCTTCTGGGGGAAAATGATTGTGGGCACTGCCACGCTGATGTTTGTCTTTGTCCTGATATCGGGCATTGTCATCTGGTGGCCCCGTACAAAAAAGGCTTTGAAGAACAGTTTGAAGATTGTTTCCGGTAAGGGTTGGCGTCGGTTCTGCTATGACCTGCATGTGGCAGGCGGTATGTACACGCTGGTTCTTCTGTTGGTAATGGCGCTTACGGGACTGTCATGGTCTTTCTCCTGGTACCGCACCGGCTTCTACAAAGTTTTCGGAGTGGAAACCACGCAAGGGGGTGGAGGACATGGTGCTTCGGCACAAACTGCTGCCCAGGGAGGAGAACGGGCTCAAGGCCGGTCTGGTGGCAGACCGGGAGGTGAGCATCGTGAAAGAAATTCTTTCTCTCCTTTTACAAGCTGGCAGAAGGTTTACGAAGAACTGAAGGAACTCAATCCTGATTATAAACAGATTACCGTGTTCAAAGGCTCTGCTACGGTTTCTTTCAATCGGTTGGGCAACCAGCGTGCTGCCGACCGCTATACGTTCAATCCCCGTAGCGGTGAAATCACCGGGGCTACCTTATATAAGGATGCCGACGCTTCAGGAAAAATCCGTGGCTGGATATTCTCCGTTCATGTAGGCAGTTGGGGAGGGCTGACCACCCGCATATTGAGTTTCCTTGCCGCTTTGGTAGGGGCCAGCTTGCCGCTGACGGGCTATTATCTTTGGATTCGCAGATTGATTCGGAAGGGCAGTAGGAAAGCGAACATACAATTAAAGAAAGTTGCTTAGAAAAAGCAGGCAGTTTTATAAAAGGATGAAGATGTCCACAAGATGCGCAGGCGTGCGTGTTTTGTGGACGTTTTCATATAGGTATGTCTGGAGAATGAATGCTTTATTAAAAATACTGAAAAATAAATGGAAAAATGTAATCATGATTACACTTTTTTAGATTGTAACTGCCTATTTTTGCTGAAAATATTCATTTTATGGCGAAGCTACCAATCATAAGTAAACTATTTCCGTCCTACAGATGGAAAGTAACGGCACTCATTGTATGCGGTGTCCTCGTCGGCGGCGGAGGCTTGTTTATGTATCTTCTCCGGGCGCACACTTATCTGGGAGATGACCCTGCGGCATGTGTCAACTGCCACATCATGGCTCCTTATTATGCAACCTGGATGCACAGTTCCCACAGCCGGGATGCCACTTGTAACGATTGCCATGTCCCTCATGAGAATATAGTAAAGAAATGGGCTTTCAAAGGCATGGACGGCATGAAGCACGTGGGTGCCTTTCTCACTAAAAGCGAACCGCAGGCTATCCAAGCCGAGGCAGCAAGTGCGCAGGTCATTATGAATAATTGCATCCGTTGCCATACGCAACTGACCAACGAGTTTGTGGATGCTGGTAAAATAGACTACATGATGACCCTCACCGGCGACGGAAAGGCATGCTGGGATTGCCACCGCGACGTGCCTCATGGTGGAATGAACAGTCTTTCGTCTACACCCGCTGCATTGGTACCCTATCCGGAATCTCCCGTGCCGGAGTGGTTGCAGAAACTGATAAAGGAATAATAACAATAAATCTTCATAGATATGGAAAAGAGATTAAAATCGTGGCAAGGATGGCTGTTGTTCGGTGGTTCAATGGTCGTTGTATTTGTCTTGGGGCTATGTGTTTCTGCCTTGATGGAGCGCAGGGCCGAGCTGGCAAGTGTATTCAATAACCGCAAAACAGTGATTGAGGGAATTGAGGCACGCAACGAAGTCTTTAAGAGTGATTTCCCCCGTGAGTATCAGACATGGACTGAAACTGCCAAGACCGACTTCCAGAGTGAATTCAATGGAAATGTGGCTGTGGATGTATTGGAACAGCGTCCCGAGATGGTAGTGCTCTGGGCGGGATATGCCTTCTCCAAGGACTATTCCACTCCGCGCGGACATATGCATGCCATCGAGGACATTACGGCAACTCTTCGTACCGGTGCGCCTGCCACTGCTACGGATGGCCCGCAGCCTTCTACTTGCTGGACTTGCAAGAGCCCCGATGTGCCCCGCATGATGGAAGCTATCGGTGTGGATGCTTTCTATAACAATAAGTGGGGCGCTTTGGGCGATGAAATTGTAAACCCGATTGGTTGTGCCGACTGCCACGAACCGGAAAACATGAACCTGCATATCAGCCGTCCGGCTTTGATAGAGGCTTTTGAACGCCAAGGCAAGGATATTACCAAGGCCACTCCGCAGGAGATGCGTTCACTGGTATGTGCGCAGTGCCATGTGGAGTATTACTTCAAGGGCGACGGCAAGTACCTGACTTTCCCCTGGGACAAAGGTTTTACGGTGGAAGACATGGAAGCCTATTATGATGAGGCTGGTTTCTACGACTATATACACAAGTTGAGCCGTACCCCTATCCTGAAAGCGCAGCACCCCGATTTTGAAATAGCCCAGATGGGGATTCACGGCCAGCGTGGCGTATCGTGTGCGGACTGCCACATGCCTTATAAGAGTGAAGGTGGCGTGAAGTTCAGCGACCACCATATACAGAGTCCGTTGGCTATGATAGACCGTACCTGCCAAACCTGCCACCGCGAAAGTGAGGAAACTTTGCGCAACAACGTCTACGAACGCCAGCGCAAGGCCAATGAAATCCGTAACCGCTTGGAGCAGGAACTTGCCAAAGCCCATATCGAAGCTAAATTTGCTTGGGATAAGGGAGCTACGGAAGAGCAGATGAAAGATGTGTTGGCGCTGATTCGTCAGGCACAATGGCGTTGGGACTTCGGTGTGGCATCTCACGGCGGCTCTTTCCACGCACCGCAAGAAATCCAGCGTGTCTTGTCTCATGGGTTGGATAGAGCCATGCAGGCGCGTTTGGCTATCTCCAAGGTGCTGGCGAAGCATGGATATACAGACAATGTTCCTATGCCGGATATCTCCACCAAAGACAAGGCGCAGGAATATATCGGGCTCGATATGGATGCCGAAAGAGCTGCAAAGGACAATTTCCTGAAGACTACAGCACCGGCTTGGCTGGAAAAAGCGAAAGCTAACAACCGGTTAGCACTAAAATAAATTTGTACATCGTCAAATCATAAATCAGAAGATGTGGAAGAAACCGTGGGGGTATAAGGAAGGTTTTATCTGTGGGGCAGGACTGTTTGTCACGGGCTTGCTGTTACAGTGGAGCGTTGGAGGCATTCGTTGGGGCTTGTTTGCATGGCCGGTCAATATCATTGTTCTGGTGCTGTTCTTGCTGTTGCTGGCAGGGATGCATGGGCTTCGCAAACGGGTGTATTGTTTCGGATGGCTCAGTCATTATACGGCTGCAGTTTCTTCCCTGGTCTGTGTGGCGGCTATCACTGTCATTATGGGGTTGGTACGGCAGGTTCCCTCCACCCATCCTTCGGCAGATGTCATCGGCTTTTCGAAAATGCTTTCTTTTTGGCCGTTTGTGTTACTTTATGTCTGGCTGGTTGCTGTCTTAGGGATGACTATTCTCCGTGCCGCTATCCCCTTCAATGTGCGTAAGATTCCTTTTCTGCTGAATCATGCCGGCTTGTTTGTTGCCCTTCTGACGGCAACGCTGGGCAATGCGGATATGCAGCGTCTTAAAATGATTACCCAATTGGGCAAGACCGAATGGCGTGCCATAGATGAGGGCGGCAAGCTGACGGAACTTCCGCTTGCTGTTGAGCTGAAAGAATTTACTATACACGAGTATCCTCCCAAACTGATGCTGATAGACAATGAGACGGGGCAGGCACTGCCGAAGGATATGCCGGAACATTTGTTGCTGGAAGAGAAGGTGGAACGGGGAAAATTGCTGGATTGGGACATCTCCATTTTTCAAACCATTCCTATGGCTGCCTCCGTGGCTACGGAAGATACCTTAAAGTTTACTGAATTCCATTCGATGGGAGCTGCCTATGCCGTTTATCTGAAAGCGGTGAACACCGCCTCCGGACAGTCGAAGGAGGGATGGGTGAGTTGCGGCAGCTTCATGTTCCCCTATAAGGCATTGCGTTTGTCGGAGCAGACCAGTCTGGTGATGCCCGAACGTGAGCCGCAACGGTTTGTGTCTGCTGTTACGGTTTATACGCAGGCGGGAGATGTGGTGGAAGACACTATCGAGGTGAATCGTCCGTTGAAGATATCCGGGTGGAATATTTATCAATTGAGCTATGACGAGACGAAGGGACGGTGGAGTGATGTCAGTGTCTTTGAACTGGTGCGCGACCCCTGGCTCCCGGCTGTATATGCCGGCATTATAATGATGGTGCTGGGAGCAGTCTGCTTGTTTGTCAATGCACCAAAAGGAAAAGAAGAAAGAAAGGAGGAGACGGTATGAGTTGGGATTATTTTGCTCTGTTTGCCATTGTCGCTTTACTCTTCTGGGGATGGGGAGCTTTCGCTGCATGGCGTGGAAAACGCCCGGCAGTGGTATATACCTTTACCTGCCTGGGACTGGTTGTCTTTTTCAGTTTCATTGTCGGTATGTGGATTTCTTTGGAACGTCCTCCGATGCGGACGATGGGAGAGACCCGTCTGTGGTATTCGTTTTTTCTTCCGTTGGCGGGAATCATCACTTACGGCCGTTGGAAGTATAAATGGATTCTCGGTTTCAGTACCATTTTGTCACTGGTGTTTGTCTGCATCAATATATTCAAGCCCGAAATACACAATAAGACTTTGATGCCCGCCTTGCAGAGTCCGTGGTTCACTCCTCATGTCATTGTCTATATGTTTGCCTATGCCATGCTGGGTGCCGCTACGGTGATGGCTGTCTACCTGCTGTGGTTCAAGAAAAAAGGAATTGAACGGCATGAGATGGCTTTGTGCGATAATCTGACTTATGTAGGACTTGCCTTCATGACACTGGGTATGCTGTCCGGTGCTGTCTGGGCGAAAGCTGCTTGGGGACACTATTGGGCATGGGATCCCAAGGAGACTTGGGCGGCGGCTACCTGGTTCTCCTATCTGGCATATATCCATTTCCGATTGGGATGCCCCGCGGCCTATCGTAAGGCACTGTTTGGCTTGCTTGTATCTTTTCTGTTGTTGCAAATGTGTTGGTATGGCATCAATTACTTGCCCTCGGCACAAGGAGTGAGTGTACATACGTATAACTTAAATTAAAATACTTATGAAAACAGTTTATTTGGCATTAGGCTTATTGCTGTTGCCCGGAATGTTGTGGGCACAAGGTTCGGAGAAAGAGAACGAATTCACCATGTCGATGCAAATCAGACCCCGTGCAGAATACCGTAACGGAGCACAGTTACCACGTTTCGAGGGAGACAAGGCTGCTTCATTTATCAACAACCGTGCACGTCTTTCCATGGAGTATAAACGTTCGGATTTGAGTATGAAGATTTCGGCCCAACATGTAGGCGTATGGGGGCAGGACCCGCAGATAGACACTAACGGGCGTTTCATTATGAACGAAGCATGGGCAAAACTCAACTTTGGTGCCGGTTTCTTTGCACAACTGGGGCGCCAGACCTTGTCTTATGACGACGAACGTATTTTGGGAGGGCTGGACTGGAATGTGGCCGGTCGCTATCACGATGCATTGAAGTTGGGCTATGCCAAGAATGCCCACCAACTGCATTTCATTCTTGCCTTCAACCAGAACAAGGAAAAGGCAAAAGGCGGTACCTATTATTATGACGGTGCACAACCTTATAAGAATATGCAGACCCTTTGGTATCATTATGCGGCGCAAACCCCCAACCTTGATGTCTCTTTGTTATTCATGAATCTGGGCCTGGAAACCGGTGATGCAGAAACAGAAACTTCCCATACCCGCTATTTGCAGACGTTCGGTACTTACGTGACTTATCAACCGGAATCGGGAAACTGGCTGCCCGTGCAGGCTGCTTTCTATTACCAGACCGGAAAGAACAAGAATGCGCAGAGTGTATCTGCCTTTATGGTAAGCGTGAAGGCTGCCTATGCCATAGACAAGCAATGGAGTGTGAGCTTGGGTTATGATTATCTGAGTGGCAGTGACGGGAAAGGTGACAAGTTCAAAGCATTCGATCCTCTTTACGGAACACATCATAAGTTCTATGGAGCGATGGACTATTTCTATGCTTCTGCTTGGCAGGGAGTAGCTCCCGGTTTGCAGGATGCCCAGTTGGGTGTTAACTTCAAGACATCCAAGCAGGTGAGTATGCAACTGATTTATCACTATTTTGCTACTGCTGCCAAGCTGGATGATGTAAAAAAGGGATTGGGTTCGGAGATGGACTATCAGCTTGACTGGAATGTGATGAAGGACGTGAAGCTTTCTGCCGGTTACTCCATTATGCGGGGTACGAAGTCTATGGACGTGGTGAAAGGCGGCGACCATAAACGCTGGCAGGATTGGGGCTGGGTATCTGTCAACATCAATCCGAGAATCTTGTTTGTAAAATGGTAGTTTAGATATACTCTTTCAGAGCTGCTTCATTCAATACCTCAATTTTCTTACCCGTCATTAGGATAATACCTTCTTTGGTCATCTTATTGATTTCCTTTGAAAGTGCCGGGCGGGTTACATTGAGGTATTCTGCCAGCTCAGATTGGGTATGCGCAATGGTGATGCTGGTAGAGTTGGAAATTCTGTTTTCAAACAGATAGACGACAAACCTTTCGCGGACTGTTTTGCGGGAAAGGGTTTTTAATCGCGAAACCGTGCAGGCATTGCAATTTCCCGTTATGCAAAGGAAGTTGTGCAGCACTTTGGGATCCTGGCTGATAAGCTTGAAGGTGGATTCTTTGGTGGCAGTGAATAGGATACAGTCTTCAATGGCAGTAAAAGTTGCCGGCAGTGTGGTGTTGCTGCCGAAGAGATGGGGAGTGGCAAAGGCCCGGGGGGCAACGATGTATTCTACCATAACTTTATTGCCCAGACCGTCTATAATATCTACACGCAATTTACCTTCCAATAGTATATATAGCTTCTTGCAGGGGGTGCCTTGCCGGGCAACTATATCTTTCTTGTCTATAGAATAGACTGAATATTCCAGTTTCTCAAGCAGCGATTGCTTGATATTATGTGGCAAATCCCTTAGTAGAGGGATTTGGAACAACAACTGTTCGTACTTTTCATCCAGTAGAATCTTTTCCATAGCTTTTTATTCTTGGACAAAGGTAAGAATAATATATAAGTGCGGACGTTTTTTATAAATACTTTTGGGCGGAGACTGCATTTATCCGCATTTCCTTCTCTTCCATTCGGATGCACCCTTCGCTTGCCAGTTCCGATAAGGCACGTGCCAGCGAGGGACGCGCCACTCCCAGTATTTGTGCCACTTCCTGCTGGTTGAGTATCGTGCCATGCATGCGTAGATAGTTCAGTATACGCGATTTCAGACTTTGTAGGGCAAAGGCATTTAGCTTTTTGGAGAGAAATAGGGTTCTGTCCGATACCAGTTGCAGAAAGTTGCGCATCACAGCGGGGTGTTGATGCAGGAATTCCAGGAAAATGTCTTGTTTATAACGAGTATCTCACATTTCTCTTTAGCTTCGATATTTACCGGGAAGCGGTTTTCGGAGGCAAAGACAAAAGCCGGGGCAAGCAGTTGCGGGGCTTTCAGCGTTTCGATGGTGAGTTGCTTCCCCTCCGCACTGACCATTTGGGTACGCACACTGCCGTTGCACAATATGAATAGAGAACGATATGCTTCTCCCTGCATGGCAATGAAGTCAGCAGGTTTGTATTGCCTGTGTGCATGTTCGGGTGCCAGGATGAGGGATAATAATTCTTCTTCTGTTATGCCTTGAAAAGGAGGCATTTTCAATAATGTATGGATTTCCATTCTCTTTTTTACTTTTTTGTGATTCGATGTAACATTCGTGACAGTTTTCGCGTTGTAGAACTCTCATCTTTGCACAAAGATAATGCAAACCGAAAGTAATAGAAAATAAGCTTGCTTATTTTTATTGCTAAGGTGCCGCTTCTTTTATGGAAAGATAATGTAAACTTTTAAATGAATAGGAATATGGAACCAAACATGTTTTGTTATCAATGTCAGGAGACAGCCAAAGGAACCGGCTGTATATTGAAAGGTGTATGTGGAAAAGAAAGTCATACGGCTCAAGCTATGGACTTGTTACTGTTTGTAGTCAGGGGTATCTCTGTTGTTGCCGATACATTACGCAAGGCAGATTCTCCAGTCTCTGAAGAAGTGAATATTTTTGTGACGGATGCTTTGTTTTGTACTATCACGAATGCGAATTTCGATGATGAAAGCATCTTGAAACGGGTGGATAGGGGACTTGCTTTGCGTAATGGATTGATTCAAGAGGCCAAGCACAACAAAGTATTCCTACCCCAAGTAGATGAACTGACTTGGCAGGGAACGCGTGACGACTATGCCGAGAAAGCGAAGACAGTAGGTGTTCTGCGTGAACAGAATGAAGACCTCCGTTCGTTGAAAGAATTGCTTGTCTATGGTTTGAAAGGTATGGCAGCTTATCTGGAGCATGCTATGCGCTTGGGATTCAATGATGATACAGTTCATGTTTTCATGCAGCGTGCACTGGCTACCATTGCGGTTGAGTCTCTATCGGCAGAGGAATGGGTGAAGCTGGTTCTCGAAGCTGGTGAGTTCGGAGTAAAGACAATGGCTCTACTGGATGCTGCCAATACCGGTACTTACGGTAATCCCGAAATTACAAAGGTGAATATCGGTGTGAAGAATCGTCCGGGAATTTTGATTAGCGGCCATGACTTGAAGGATATGGAAGAATTATTGAGACAGACAGAAGGTACGGGGATAGACGTCTATACACATGGTGAAATGCTGCCTGCCCACTATTATCCTGCTTTCAAGAAATATTCTCATTTTGTAGGCAACTATGGCAATGCCTGGTGGAAACAGCGTGAAGAATTCACTTCCTTCAACGGACCGATTCTGTTTACCACCAACTGCATCGTTCCTCCTTTGGCTAATGCAGTGTATAAAGAGCGTATGTTCATCACCAACTCTACCGGTTATCCGGGTTGCAAGTATATTGATAAGGATGCGGAAGGCAGGAAAGACTTCTCTGAAATCATAGAGATTGCCAAACAATGCCAGCCGCCGGTGGAGATAGAGCATGGAGAGATTATCGGTGGTTTTGCCCATAACCAGGTACTGCAACTGGCAGACAAGGTGGTAGATGCCGTGAAGACCGGAGCCATACGCCGCTTTATCGTAATGGCAGGCTGTGACGGACGTATGAAGAGCCGCGATTACTATACGGAGTTTGCCAAAGCCTTGCCGCAAGATACCGTTATCCTGACCGCAGGTTGTGCCAAATACCGCTATAATAAACTTGGTTTGGGAGACATCAACGGCATTCCCCGTGTATTGGATGCCGGACAGTGCAATGACAGTTATTCACTGGCCGTGATAGCCATGAAGCTGAAAGAAGTATTCCGGCTGAATGACATCAACGAACTTCCCATTGTCTACAACATAGCATGGTACGAACAGAAGGCGGTTATTGTATTGTTGGCATTACTGAGTCTCGGGGTGAAGGATATTCACTTAGGCCCCACATTGCCCGCTTTCCTTTCTCCGAATGTTGTGAAGGTACTGGTTGATATGTTTCATATCGCAGGTATCGGTAGTGTGGAAGATGATTTGAAAAAATTCGGATTATAAATAAAGATGGTAGGGTGTTATATCACCCTATCACTTTATCCTTTTATCACGTTATTTATCGCTTCTTCCGTTCCGCAGAATGGCCCGTGTGATTGTAGTTTTATGGTGCACATGGCGGCAGCAAAGCATCCCGCTTCCCGGTGGGATGCACCTTTGTTGCGCATATACAGATACCCCACCATATAGGTGTCTCCACATCCTGTTGCATCTGTAATCTGAAGGGCAGGATAGGCGGGGATTTCGTGAAATTCTCCTTGGGCATATATCAGCGAACCTTTATCTCCCAGGGTCAGCAGCACTTCCTTGACGCCCCAGTCTGCAATCAGCAATGCGGCTTCGTGCGGTTCACTGCATCCGGTCAGTACTTCCATTTCAGCTTCGTTGGCTTTCAGAATATGGATATACTTCAATGCTTCTTTCTTTTCCGGCCAGTCTACTGCCAGCACTTTTTCATTATCCACTTTGCGGAGAAATCCCTGCACATCTACCGAGAGGAGTCCCTTTCCGGACAAGAACTTGATGACCTCCAAAGAGAAGTCGTCGGCAAGCAGACTGCCCAAGTGGATAATCCGTGCATCGGTATCTTTCAAACCTTCCACGGTGAAAGGGTCTGCTTTTGCCGTGACACGTTGTGTACGTTCGTTCTGGTTTTCTCCATAAATATTCTCGAAACAGACGGAATGTGTGCTGTGCAAGGCTTTGACGGAAATACCTTCTTTCCGAATGTCTTCCACAATGCCCATGTCAGTATCAGCCAAAGCTGTTACCAATAAAAAATCGTTAGCATTCAAGTGCTTGATGGCATGTGCGAAGTAGAAGGAGGTGCCTCCCGGCATATATATGGTATTTTTAGGGGTTACGACTTTATCTTGGGTAATATAACCGATGCAACATAGACTGTGTGTGTTCATTTCTTTGTTGGCTTTTTATTGCTTTATTGTATTGATTCCGTAAATTGGGCGCGAAGATAGTGATTTAATAACAATTCGACTATATTTGCAGCTGTAAATGTAGCCTCATTGAATATGAATTCATTAAAAACGAAAAGAGTACGTATGATAGTTGGCATTATAGTGGGTATTGTGGCTGTTGCGGTCATAGTGGGATTCGTTTTTGTCAATCAGCCGAGTTTCGGGAGGGCTCCTCAAGGAGAACGGTTGGAGAGGATTAAGAAGTCGCCTCATTACAAAGACGGAGAATTCCGGAATCTGCACAGTACGATGATGATGACTTCCCAAAAGGGACGTTTGGGAGCTTTCTGGGGATTCTTGTTTAAGCAAGAAACCGATTTACGTCCTGAAAAAGAGATTCCGGTTATAAAGACGGACCTCAGCAAGATAAGCAAGGACGAGAATGTATTGGTATGGTTCGGACATTCATCCTATTTTATCCAGATAGACGGAAAGCGTATACTGGTAGACCCCGTATTTTGTGGGGCTTCTCCGGTTTCGTTTGTAAACAAGCCGTTCAAGGGGGCAGATGCCTACAAGCCTGCCGATATGCCGGAGATTGACTATCTGGTGATATCACATGACCATTGGGATCATCTGGATTATGAAACGGTGATGCAGCTGAAAAATCGGGTAGATAAGGTGGTCTGTCCTTTGGGGGTAGGTGAACATTTCGAGTATTGGGGATTTGAGAAATCATCCCTGGTTGAGCTGGATTGGTTTGAAGATACTGTACTGGATAAGGGATTTCTGCTTCATTGCTTGCCCGCCCGGCATTTTTCGGGCCGCTCGTTGAAAGCGAATCAGGCACTATGGGCCTCTTTCCTTATCGAAACCCCTTCGCAGAAGATTTATATGGGCGGTGATAGTGGATATGATACGCATTTTGCCGAAATAGGCAAGCAATATCCTGGCATTGACCTTGCCATATTGGAGAATGGGCAGTATAACGAAGATTGGAAATATATCCATACCATGCCCCAATATTTGGGACAAGTGGCCAGGGACTTGAATGCGGAAAAGATTCTGACTGTCCATCATTCCAAATATGCTTTGGCTAGACACCGCTGGGACGAACCGTTGAAGAATGCCATGAATCTGAAAGAGAAAGACTCTTTGAACGTGTTGATGCCTATTATAGGGGAAGTGGTCCGGTTAAAATAATGAACGATATTGATTAGCTATTGACGAGTTATTAACGGAAATATATATCCCTATCGAAAATAAAAGTAAGATAATATGTTGGAATTACCCGAAGTTATCACCCTGAGCAAACAAGTGAACAACGCCTTGAGCGGTAAAACAATCACGCAGGTATTCAATGCCACCAAACCGCATAAGTTTACGTTCTATAACGGCAATCCGTCGGAGTATGGTAAACTGCTCGTAGGCAAAACCATCCTTTCATCCGAAGGATATGGCATGTTTGTCAATTTCAATCTTTCGGATAATGTGATCATGAATATAGGCGACGGAGTCAGTGTCCGTTATTACAATGCGGGAGATAAGATTCCTACCAATTACCAGTTGTTGCTGACGTTTAATGATGATTCATTCCTTGTCTTCACGGTTGTAATGTATGGTTTTATCAATGTTTATCCTGATAGCTATATCGACAATAAGTACTATAAATTGAGTCGGGAAAGCATTTCGCCGTTGAGCGATAAATACACCGAAGCGGAATTTGAGAAACTCGTTGCCGAAGCAAAGAAGACCCTCTCTGCTAAAGCTCTATTAGCAACCAATCAGCGTATTCCCGGTGTAGGTAACGGCGTAACGCAGGATATTCTGTTCAATGCACGGATAAATCCCAAACAGAAAGTGCTACTTCTGTCGGATAATCAGAAAGACGTTCTTTTTAATGCTCTAAAAGAAACATTGGTGGATATGACGTTCGAGGGCGGACGCGATACGCAAACAGATCTTTATGGCAACGCCGGAGGTTACAAAACCATTCTTTCTGCCAAAACATGGAAGAATCCTTGTCTCCGTTGTGGCAGTACCATCATAAAAGAGGCTTATATGGGTGGTTCGGTATATTATTGCCCAACGTGTCAACAGATAAAAGAATAAATGTCCACATTCTGTTAGCTCCCTTTATGTACGATGCAAGGAATTAATATTCTGTATAACAGTTTATTAATTCCTTGTATCGCATTCTGTTAATATCGTGTCTACACGATATTCGTATCCTGCGAACACGATATGAATATCTTCTTTTCTTTATGCTTTGTACGGACAAAAGGGGTGTTTTATAAAGCCCGCCCTTTGTAAACGTTTGACTGGGACAATGGAACCAGGACTCCGTTCAGCGTCAGGGTATTCGAATTGAAGTTCGGGCTGATTCTTGCCGATGCATTATTGCCGCCGTTGGTCAGTGTGATATACACTTGTGCGGATATTCCGATGCCTTGTACGCTGAAGCTGCAATTCACGTTTCCCTTTTTGTCGGTCGTGATTTTCATTTCCTTTCTGCTGCCGTCCACTGTGATGCCGCCTATTCCGTTGGGGCCTGCAAGGGCATTGTTGGCAGCTATTTGTACGGATGCGTGTTCACCGTCCATCAGAACGAAGTTTGTTGTCGATGAAACAAATGCGCTCCGTCCTCTCTTGAACACCAGCTGGTCTGCTTCCAATACAAACTTGCCCTCTTTCAATGCCTGGACGGCAATGGCATAGTTCCTTTCATTTTCCGCTTTTTCGCGTGCTTTCTGGGCTTCGCGTTGGGCTTTACGCTCTGCTTGGCGTGTTTCGCTGCTACTCTGTGCATACATCAGGGTCGATGCACTTACCAACACCAGTGTGATTAATGTAATGATTCGTTTCATAATTGTTCTTTGTTATTTAGTTAAGACCTTCTGGTTAATTAACAAATGAAAAACCAAAAAGATGCAGCTTGAATCTTAAATAAGCGTAAGACTTAACACTTCTTTGGTTTTGTTGGAAGTTCGTATTAAATTTCTTCCAAGGCATAATACTGGTAATCCCGGAGAATGGTCTGAAGAAAGTTTTCCGGGTTACTGTCATGAGGAGTGATGGAGAGAAGTTCCTGCACTTTTTTCGCAAGGGAGGCAATGCGGCGTGTACGGTCTTTCTTACCCGATTGCAGGGTCCGGGTAATGACGTTGATTTGCTCCAATGACAAGTCGGAAGCTTGTGGATAGGTAGGTCGGTAGTCTTTGGTCAGGTAGTCGAACTCATCGAGGCTGACGTGTATCTTGCGGTAATTCTTTTCCTTGATTACCATGGTGCCGGCGGCAAGGTCTCCCATTCGCTGGCTGTTTTTGGTCAAAAGGACGACCAGAAGTCCCAGACCACCGGTCACCGGTCCGTCGATAGGGAAGAGAAGCCATCGGAGCAGGTACGAGCCTATGCCGGGCGTGGAGCCGTCTGCCTTTACGACACGAATGTTCATCAGCCGCTTGCCGAAACTTTGTCCCTGGTTGAACATTTCGCAGAGAAATGCATAAAGCAAGACTGGCAGGTAGACAATGGCAAAAAAGAAAAGCATCGTGAAATCAGAGGGTAGATGAATCCGTGAAAACAAGGCCAAAGTAGAAAATACATAGAATCCGAGCAGAATATAATCTATGGCCAGTGCAATGAGCCGCTCACCGATACTGGCAGGCGTTTGACTGATGCGGACAAATTGTCCGGTGATAATTGTAGATTCTGCCATTCCTGATAAAACATTTTTAGTATTTCATTGCAAATATATCATTATTCTCTTATTTTTGTTACCTATTTCAGACAAAACTTCTCTGAAATAGTCATGGGGTATGAAAGAAGTGACGTTTATCCGGCAGAACATCGAAAAATGGAAACGAGCAGAAACAATGGTGGAGCAGGCGGAAAGTCTGTCTCCCGATGAACTTGCCGACGCATATACGGAGCTTACGGCAGATCTGGCTTTTGCCCAAACGCATTTCCCCGCTTCCCGCATCACTATCTATCTGAACAATCTTGCCTCGGCATTGCACAACCGCATTTATAGAAACAAGCGCGAGAAATGGTCAAGAATTATCACCTACTGGACCCGTGAAGTGCCTTCGGCCATGCACGATGCACGCCGTGAGCTGGTGGCTTCCTTCATTATATTTGTGGTCAGCGCATTGATAGGAGTGGTATCCGCTGCCGGAGACCCCGATTTTGTGCGTTTGATTTTAGGAAACTCCTATGTGGATATGACTTTGAACAATATCGCTAATGGTGAACCCATGGCTGTATATAACGGTTCCTCCGAGTTCCCCATGTTTCTGAGTATCACGCTGAACAATATCATGGTCTCCTTCAACTGCTTTGCCATGGGGTTGCTGACCAGTTTTGGCACCGGATACATGCTCCTTAACAATGGTATCATGATAGGGGCTTTCCAAACCTTCTTTTATCAGCACGACTTGCTTTGGGAGTCCTTCCTTGCCATTTGGCTGCACGGGACACTCGAAATCTGGGCGATTATTGTAGCCGGTGCCGCCGGTCTTGCCCTGGGCAACGGATGGCTCTTTCCCGGAACCTATTCAAGGCTGGAATCTTTCAAACGGGGAGCCAAAAAAGGACTGAAAATAGTGGTGGGTACGGTACCCGTATTCATCATGGCAGGATTTATAGAAGGATTCGTTACCCGCCATACCGAACTTCCGGATGCTTTGAGGTTCGGCTTTATTCTACTCTCTTTGTCGTTTATCTTTTTTTATTATATTTATTTACCTAACAGAAAGAAGCATGGAAGCACAGAAACCTAAAATCGCACTGTATGTACAACGTTCTTTTGGAGAGAAACTAACTACTACCTTTGATTTTATCAAAGAGAATTGGAAGCCGTTGATGAAATTCACCACATATCTGATGTTGCCGCTTTGTCTGCTTCAGGGACTGAGCTTGAACGGGCTGATGAGCGGTACAATGGCTCTGGGTGATATGACCGGAGGCTCGTTCGACTCTTCTGTTGTCGGAGCGTCCATCATGGCACTGGTGACTTATTACAGTCTGTATGCCGTTCTCTATCTGCTAGGAACTGTCATGCTGACCTCTTTGGTCTACGCATTGGTCCGTACTTACAATGAACGGGAAGAACGCTTGGAGGGAGTGACGTTAGGGATGCTGAAGCCCTTGTTGTTCCGTAATGTCAGAAGGGTATTTCTGATAATGATTGTCGGTGTGCTTTTGGTGCTGTTTGTAGGGCTTATTGTTGGTTTTATAGCCACCGTTATTCCGTTCATGGCGATTGCGTTCTTGTTCGTTCTGCTCGTTGTGGTGGTGTCTGTGCCACTTGCTATTTGGACTCCAGTCTATCTGTTCGAAGATATCTATATCATAGATGCCTTGAAGAAGGCCTACCGACTGGGTTTCGCTACCTGGGGAGGTATCGTACTGATTTCCATTGTTATGGGATTCATCGCCGCCATCTTGCAGGGAGTGACGATGATTCCATGGTATATCGGGACTATTGTGAAATATATCTTTGCAATGACTGATGCAGGTGGCGGTGCTACTGTATCGGCAGCCTATAGCTTTGTGCTTTATCTGCTGGCGGTGGTCCAGGCATTCGGCGTTTATATGTCCATGATTTTCTCATTGCTGGGACTGGCTTATCAATACGGTCATGCTTCGGAAAAGATAGATTATGTGATGGTGGAGAGTGATATTGACAATTTTGATAAACTCTGATAACGGACTATGAATATGGCTCCGGCTGATACACTGGTTTGTGATACTGCACAGGTTGCCGCTTGGCAGTCTGACCCGGCGTTTGCTTACAGTCGTGAGTTGATAACTCCCGAAATTAATGTACTTGAGTGGTTCAGCAGATGGTTCGGCAAGCTGCTGGACAAGATATTCGGGAATACGTTGGTGGCAGAATATTCGGAGGTCGTATTGATATGCATTGCCGTTCTTATCCTGGTATTGGTCATTTGGTTTGTGTACAAGAAGCGTCCGGAACTGTTCATGCGTTCGCGCAAGAGTACCCTGCCCTATACAGTGGGGGAGGATACCATCTATGGAGTGGATTTTGCGGAAAGAATTGCCGATGCGCTTGCCCGGACGGATTATCGGGAGGCGGTGCGTTTGCTCTATCTGCAGACGCTGAAACAGCTCAGCGATGGAAAACGTATAGACTGGCAGTTATATAAAACGCCTACACAATATATCTATGAAGTCCGTCTGCCAGCTTTCCGCCAAATGACCAACCATTTTCTACGAGTACGTTACGGAAATTTTGAAGCGACCGAAACTTTGTTCCATGCGATGCGGGATTTGCAGAAAGAAGTGGAGAAAGGAGGGGCGGCATGAAGGGGAACCATTGGTTTATAGCCGGTATCATTGTTTTTCTGGTGTTGATGTTTGCGATAGAGTGCCGTCTGCCAAAGAAGTTTGTCTGGAACCCTACGTTCAGCCATTATGACAAGCAACCGTTCGGCTGTGCCGTGTTCGATAGCCTGCTGTCTTCATCGTTGCCGAAGGGATATTCGTTGTCGAGAAAGACTTTTTATGAACTGGAGCAGGAAGATACGACGCTCCGCCGCGGAATACTGGTTGTTACCGATAACCTGCATTTGACGGATGTAGATGTGGAGGCGATGTTGAAGATGGCGGGACGGGGAGACCGGATTATGCTGGTGGGGAGCTCTTTCAGCCGTATTTTGAAAGATACGCTGGGATTTGAGTGCAGCTATTCCTATTTCAGTCCGTCGGCTTTGAAAAAATATGCCACTGCATTGCTTTCGAAAGACAGTTTGTGCTGGGTGGGGGATTCGGCGGTTTATCCGCAGCAGACTTTCTGTTTCTATCCCCAACTTTGTCAGTCTTATTTCTTTGCAGATTCCATTTCTAGTAAAGTGTTGGCGGAAAAAACTGTTACCGGAGAAGCTGCTCACCCGGTTGCCATGTCGGTTTCTTGGGGAAAGGGGGAAGTTATACTGGCTTCCACTCCCCTGCTTTTTACGAACTATGGTGTGCTGGATGGGAAGAATGCGGCTTATCTTTTTCGTATATTGTCCCAGATGGGTGGATTTCCCATTGTCCGTACCGAAGGCTATATGAAAGAAACAGCCCAGGTACAGATGTCTCCTTTTCGCTATTTCCTTTCGCAGCCGCCGCTTCGCTGGGCATTGTACTTGAGTATGGTTTCCATCCTGCTCTTTATGATATTTACAGCCCGCAGGAAGCAGCGCGCCATTCCGGTTATCCGCGAACCGGAAAATAAGTCTTTGGAGTTTGCAGAGTTGATAGGTACTCTTTATTATCAGAAGAAGGACCATGCTGACTTAGTCCGCAAGAAATATCTCTATTTTGCGGAGGAACTGAGGAGGGAAATCCAAGTGGATGTGGAGGAAGTGGCAGAGGATGAGCGCTCTTTCGGCAGGATTGCCCGGAAGACGGGTATGGAAGCGGGGGAAATAGCCGCGTTTATCCGCGAGGTGAGGCCGGTGGTGTACGGAGGGCGCAGCATCTCTGAGAAGGAGATGAAACGGCTTGTCGATAAAATGAATGAAATAATCAATCATATATAAAGAAGATATTTATGGAAGAGAACACAGAAAAACGGGTGGACTTGACTCTCTTTTCCGAGAAGATACAAGCGTTGAAGGACCGGATTGCTACGGTCATAGTGGGGCAGGAGCAGATAGTGGACCTGGTACTGACGGCTGTCCTGGCAAACGGCCATGTGTTGCTGGAGGGAGTGCCGGGGGTGGCAAAGACACTGCTTGCCCGTCTGGTGGCACGCTTGATTAAGGCGGACTTCAGCCGCATTCAGTTTACTCCGGACTTGATGCCGAGTGATGTGTTGGGTACTACGGTCTTCAACATGAAAACCAATGACTTTGACTTTCATCAAGGACCGGTGTTTGCCGACCTCGTGCTGGTGGACGAGATAAACCGCGCTCCCGCCAAGACGCAGGCAGCCTTGTTCGAGGTTATGGAAGAACGGCAGGTCAGCATTGACGGTACCACGCATCAGATGGGAGAACTCTATACGATTCTGGCAACCCAGAATCCGGTGGAGCAGGAGGGGACTTATAAGTTACCTGAAGCGCAACTGGACCGCTTCCTGATGAAAATAACCATGGGATATCCCTCATTGGAGGAGGAGGTGGACATCCTGGAGCGCCACCACGCCAATGCTTCGTTGGTGAAGTTGGAGAGCCTGGCGCCCGTGCTCACAAAAGAAGAACTGCTTTCGTTGCGCAGGCTGATGGAACACGTGTTTGTAGACCGCACGCTGCTTCAGTACATCGCGTTGATTGTACAGCAGACGCGTACCAGCAAGGCTGTATATTTAGGAGCTTCTCCGCGTGCGTCCGTGGCAATGATGCAGGCCTCCAAGGCATATGCACTGTTGCAGGGACGTGACTTTGTGACACCGGAGGATATTAAGTTCGTTGCTCCGTATGTGCTTCAGCATCGCTTGATATTGACAGCGGAAGCCGAGATGGAAGGCTATTCGCCGGTAAAGGTGACGCAACGTCTGATTGATAAGGTGGAAGTGCCGAAGTGAGACTGGGCCGCCGATTCTATATTGTTCTTGTTCTGATAGTCCTGCTGATGGGTATCGGGTACGTCTTTGCTCCATTCTTTGCAATCGGGCAGTGGGCGCTTTTTGTTTTGGCGGTGTCGGCGCTGGTGGATGGGGGGATGCTCTATCGCATTCGCGGCATCCGGGCATTCCGCCAGTGTGCTACCCGCTTCTCCAACGGAGATGAAAACACCGTGAACATACGTGTGGAGAGCAGTTATCCGCATCCGGTGGCTGTGGAAGTGGTGGATGAGATTCCTTTTGCATTCCAGTTGCGGAATATTGATTTCCGGATGAGGCTCCAGGCGAATGAGGGCAGGACGATTACGTATCATCTGCGTCCCACGCGGCGGGGGATTTACTCTTTCGGACGGATTCGGGTGTTTGTGGCAGGCAGAATGGGATTGCTTTCCCGCAGATATACTTGCGATGCTCCGCTGGATGTCAAGGTATATCCGTCCTATCTGATGCTCCATCGGTATGAGTTGCTTGCTATCAGCGACAACTTGACGGAATTGGGCATCAAACGTATCCGCAGGGTGGGGCATCATACGGAGTTCGAACAGATAAAGGAGTATGTGAAAGGCGACGATTACCGCACGATAAACTGGAAAGCAAGCGCCCGGAGGCACGAACTTATGGTAAATGTCTATCAAGACGAGCGTTCCCAGCAAATCTATAACGTGATAGACAAGGGGCGGATTATGCAGCAGGCATTTCGCGGGATGACCTTGCTGGACTATGCTATTAATGCCTCCCTGGTTCTTTCGTACGTTGTCATGCGGAAGGAGGATAAAGCCGGACTGGTAACGTTTAATGAGCACTTTGATACATTTATCCCCGCCTCCCGACAGCCCGGACAAATGCAGGCGTTATTGGAGAACCTTTACAGCCAGCAGACTACTTTTGGGGAGACCGACTTTTCCTCATTGTGCGTACATTTGAACAAGCGCGTCAACAAACGCAGTCTTTTGGTGCTGTATACCAATTTTTCCGGCATCGGCAGCTTGAATCGCCAGTTGGCTTATTTGCAGCAGTTGAACCGCCAGCACCGGTTGCTGGTCATCTTCTTCGAAGATGCCGCTCTGAAAGAGTACGTCGCCACTCCTGCGAGGGATACGGAAGGGTATTACCGCCATGTCATTGCCGAGAAATTTGTATTCGAGAAACGGCTGATAGTCTCCACCTTGAAGCAGCACGGCATCAGTTCTGTACTGACTACACCGGAAAATCTTTCTGTGGACGTGATAAACAAGTATCTGGAGATGAAGTCACGTAGCCAGATATAAAAACAGTAACTAAGGTTATATAATCCGTAATAAGGGTAGTGAAGATGTCTGGATTTTCCTCTAATTTTGTAATTGGTATATTGTGAAGGTGTGGAAAACATATCCTTAAGATTTTATATATCTGAAGTTACAATAATGAGAATGACTTTATAGGTGATGAAAGACAATACATTGGACATAAAGACCGTATGTGAATGTAACCGGTGCCTGGGATGTAAAACGTTGCATCCTCAGGTAAGCATTATTAATCTGGAAAATCCTAGTGTGTATCAGGATGCTGTGAAGTTTGAATTCTATGCCATCCTACTGATTGAGGACTGTGAAGGGGATTGTGACTGCTGCGGACGGAAATATTATGATTATTCCAATGCTACGATGGTATTTCTTACTCCCGGCGAGATATTCCGGATGAACAAGAACAATACGCTTCCGGACAAAGGTTGGCTGCTGGCATTTCATCCCGATTTATTGCTTTGTACTACGTTAAAGAATCATATCGACAACTATACTTTCTTTTTCTACCGCAAGGAGGAGGCGTTGCATCTGTCACAGCGCGAAACGGCCAAAGTGACGTGTTGCCTTGAGAATATTGATGATGAACTTCATCATTCCATTGATATGCATAGCAATACCATCTTGTCCCGTCACATCGAATTGCTGCTGGATTATTGCTCACGTTACTATGAGCGGCAATTCATCACCCGTGAGAATAAGAACAAGATGATTCTGGGGAAAATGGAAGGGATATTGGACGAGTATATCACTTCCGGAAAGTTGCAGGAGGGGAAGCTGCCCACTTCCGGATGCTGTGCCGAAAAACTGAATCTTTCGACGGCTTACTTTGATGATTTGCTGAGGTTTGAGACGGGTAAGACATTGGCTGAATACTTCCAGTTCAAATGCTTGTACACGGCCAAGAAAATGTTATCGGAAGGTGGTAATACACCTGCTGCCGTAGCGCGTCGGCTGGGCTATCCGAGTGTGCAATATTTCAGTCTGGTGTTTAAGAAAGCAACGGGAGTTGCACCGAATGAATATAGATATTCACAAAATTGAGATGATGCAGATAGAATGAATTTATTAGACCAAAATATTTTATAATGGAGACCAAAGCTATATTTTTAGATGTAGACGGAACATTGGTGAGTTTCGACACTCACCGCGTTCCGCAGTCGGCTATCGAAGCGTTGCAGCAAGTTCATGAATCCGGTATAAAAATCATAATAGCAACTGGGAGGGCGTTTACCGATCTTCACGAACTTGAAGAGATTCCATACGATGCAGTGATAGCTTTGAATGGGGCCGATTGTGTACTGAGAGATGGCACTCCTATATCTCGTAAACAGATTCCCGAAAAGGATTTTCAGAGGGTACTGGTATTGGCTCAACATTATGGGTTTGCTCTGGCTATCGAAACGAATAAAGGTATTTTTGTCAACGAACTCAATCCGACCGTCATCGAATTGGCTAGGCTGGTCAATCACCCTACACCGCCGGTGGCAGACATTGAAAAGGAATTTATGGGAGGCGAATGTTGTCAGTTATGCATATATTGTGATGAAGAAATGGAAAAAGAAGTTATGGCACAACTTCCCGGACTTTCTGTTTCCAGATGGAACCCTTTCTTTGCGGATGTCAATGTGACGGGAGTAAACAAGGCTATGGGTATCAATGAGTTTGCTTCCTATTATGGATTTGATGTTTCAGGAACCATCGCTTTTGGTGATGGCGGGAATGATATTTCCATGATTCGTGCAGCCGGGATGGGAATAGCTATGGGAGGAGCTTCCGAGGCTGTGAAAAGCGTTGCCGATTATATAACGGAGACGGTGGATGAGCATGGTATCCGGAACGCTCTGGTTCATTTTGGTATTGTGGAATAAAAATCGGCTGTCAAAACTTATGAAAACTATAGTCAGTGAATATTATGCTTTTAGAAAAACTGCTTAAAGAATTTAATTTTAGCATCAATACTTTTAATTTGGAGGAATCTAAGTTATTTGACCGATATTTTGAGCGGATATTGATTGGTAAAGATACATTTTTGATTAAGGAAGGAGAAATAGAAAGATATAGTTATTTCGTTTATGATGGGATGTTACGTTGTTGGCTTTTGAATCATAAAGGGGAAGAGCAGATTTTTTGGTTTTGTAAAGAAGGTACGTTTTCAATGTCGAACATATCTTTTACCTTACAAACAAAATCTGCATTTAATGTGCAGACAATTGTAGATAGCGTTATTTACCGAATAGACAAGAAGCGAGTAGATGAACTGTATACTGCTATTCCTAAGGTGAAAACCGTATTTGAAGATTTGAATGCCATACTACTGAATAAGCTCTTGAAAAGAAATATCGACTTGATTAAATATTCTCCTGAACAGTATTATCTACAGATGATTGAAGAATATGGCATTACATTAAACTATATCCCACTCAAAGATATAGCTTCTTATTTGGGTATCACGCCGCAAGCACTAAGCAGAATCCGTAAACGTATTTTTTAACCTGGGTTCAGTGCATTGAATGTATAAGTTCCGAACTTTGCGGCTTTAAATAGCAATTACAATTATGATTAGAAAAATTAAAGTTACGGATTATCCACGTTTGATAGAAATTTGGGAAAGTGCAGTATTGAGTACACATGATTTTCTTAAAGAGGAAGATTGTCTATACTATAAGGAACAGCTTCCGGTATATTTTCAGTATGTCACTCTATTCGGATTTGAACAGGAGGGAATCTTAATCGGATTTATGGGAATTGCAGAAGGAAATCTTGAAATGTTGTTTATTGACAATAATTATCGAGGCACAGGAATTGGGAAAAAACTGGTTACTTATGCCATAAATCATTTGCAGGTAACGAAAGTCGATGTGAACGAGCAGAATATTCAAGCTGTCGGTTTTTATAAATATATAGGCTTTAACGTATACAAAAGGTCTGATTTGGACGGAGAAGGTAAAGAATATCCTATTTTACACATGCAGTTGTAGTTCGTAAGTCAGACCCCGATTTTAAAAATCATCATTTTTGCCAGCACTACTTTTTCTTCTCATATTCGGCTTTAACTATCTGACAGCAAGAATTTAACCACGTGTTTTTTTTCTGTTTTTCGTTTATAATAAATAACATTTGTTAATGTCTATTTCGGGCTTATTTTCCGTTTTCTTTGTGCAAATATGGTGATTAAGGGGCGAACTCCGTTGTCTATAGTGCCGGAAGTATGGCTTTTGCTCCCCGTATATGGGCACTTTTTCCCTTCATGTCCTGTGTGTAATGCAGAGAAGCTTGGCGCATAATTCCCGAAACCTTATTACAAAACTTCGTCCCACGCATGTGTGCTCGCCGGTTTGCCTGCGTGAACCGTTGAGCCCACGTGCGTGGGACGAGGGTTTACATGAACCTTCATAATAAAAAGCATGGGACATACGTGGATTCTGCCTATACCTTCTTCCAGTTTTGTCCCTATCCGGAGGACGGTCTGCCCATTCATTGCTGCTCAGTTTCTTATTCTTGTGATGTAAGTCTGAGAAAGCTGAAACTCGAAAATTGCTTATGCACCGGATATTTCGGGTCCCCATTTTTGCCGGAGCGAGAAAAAGAAAAAGCTCTGAAATCCTTGAATTTCAGAGCTTTGCTTTAATTTGCTATTTGCTTTCGCGGTGCGTACGGAAGATGAACCTTATTTCTATTTCTCACGTACTCAATATCTTAGCAAGCTCTTAATTCTTTCTCCCACTAATAACCCCACGTGTGTAATTCTTTAGATTGCTTGGTGTTGCGGTGGTTGTTTGAGTTGATGCAAAGATAGGTGTTTATTATAGAGTAATAAAATAAAAGAGCCATATTTAACACGAAAATGCAGAGAGTTTTCTTACTTTTGCAATATGTTATATTATAGAAGAAAAATATTATTAGCATTGATTGAAGCATTTGGCGGTCATTTGACTGCCAAACAACTTCAGAAATATTTGTTTCTTTTTACAAGGAAACAAGAGGAAAAAGCATTTGATTTTATTCCTTATTACTATGGTTGTTTTTCATTCCAAGCAAATCAGGATATAATGACATTAGCTAAATTGGGCTACTTAAGTATTATAAAAAGCGAGAATGGTCGTAGAATACAAATTTGTCAACCCAATAATTATTTGATGATGCTTGATATGTTTGAACAGCAAGCTATAAAAGAAATAAAAGAAAAATTTGGTTGTCTATCTCAAAACGAGTTAATTCGTTACACTTATATTAATTATCCTTATTACGCAACAAAAAGTACAATAGCAATTAATTTGCTAAATGAGGAAGAATTAGCTGTAATAGATAAGCAAAAAAGAACCTTTACAGAGCCTCAATTATTCACTATAGGATATGAAGGACGCTCTTTAGAAAAATACATTAATATTCTCCTCGTGAATGATGTACATATTCTCTGTGATGTCCGTAAAAATGCCTATAGTCAAAAATATGGATTTTCAAAAAGTCAATTAGAGAAAGCATGTACAGGAGTAGGTATAAAATATATCCATATACCGCAACTGGGAATAGAATCAGAACAAAGACAAGATTTAAAATCACAAAAAGATTATGAAATTCTTTTTGAGTCATATGAAAAATCTACCCTAAAAGAAAATTGGGATTATCTTTTATATGTCCGAGAATTGATTGATACAGAGAAACGTGTAGCTTTAACTTGCTTTGAAGAAAGTCACAAACAATGCCATAGAGGAAGAGTTGCGAAATATTTAATGCAACTACCTGATATAACTTACACCCTTAAACATCTATAAAACATGCCTACAACTCGAGTTCTAATTGCTGTAAAAACATACCCTACTTTATCGGAAAAATACGATGAATTAGTTTGTACTGCTGGTTTCTTGGAAGATGGCACTTGGATAAGAATATATCCTATTCCTTTTCGTAAATTAAGTTATGATAAGAGATATAGTAAATGGCAGTGGATAGAACTTGATTTGGTTAAAAACACAAGTGATTTTAGGAAAGAAAGTTTTCGTCCTGCAAATATAGATAATGAAATAAAAATAGTAGGAGAAATTGGTACAAAAAATGGCTGGGCAAAAAGAAAGTCTATTGTTTTAAAACATGTCCGTTATAATATGGCTGAGCTTATTGAAGAAGCCAAAAATCCTCAAATAGGAACATCATTAGCCGTATTTAAACCTCAAAGAATTATTGATTTTGTTTGGGAAGAATCTACAAGAGAATGGAATAAGCAGAAATTAGATGTTGTATATGCCAATCAAGCCCAACATAGTTTATTTGATGTAGAAGAAACTAAAAGAATATTCAAAGTAGCTAAAAAATTGCCTTATGAGTTCTCATATAAGTTTATATCAGAAGATGGTAAAGAACGAAAACTCATGATTGAAGATTGGGAATTAGGGATGCTTTATTGGAATTGCCTTGCTGCTGCTAATGGAAATGAACAAGTCGCATGTGAAAAAGTGAAAGAGAAATATTTCACAGAATGGTGTAAAAAAGATATATATTTTTTCTTAGGAACAACCAAGAAATTTCATAATGTAGGTACTAATCCTTTTATTATTATTGGAACATTTTATCCACCGAAGAATCCGCAATTGGCTTTGACCTTTAAAATGGACTAATACAAACTTAGTTATATTAAATAAAAGCTTTTAGATATAAGAACAAAAGACCATAGTATAAACTTACTTTCGTAAATACGATTCGATATAATACATTTTGCTGAAAAGAAGATTGTTGAAAAATATTTTTTTAAGATGGCAAGGAATTGCTTTTTACTATTTTGCTTTTAATAACCCTATGAAGAACATAGACTAAGCTTTAGTCCTATCACATTTATTACTTTTTTATTAGAATGTCCCTTTTTTACACCTATTATCAATCTAAGAAATCTTACTTTTGCCTGATAATTAAGGCAAAATGGAGAAAATTCAAGTAATACAACCTACTAAATTGCTTGCTCCTTATATAAAGCAATATTGGTTTTTAAGGATAGATGATGTAAAGCAAGGCTTTCAACGTTCTATCCCAGCAGGTTGTGTAGGAATTGTTTTTCATAAAGGAAACAAAATTATTTCTTCTTTTCATAAGGGAACGCAACCACAATCCTATATAAGCGGGCAAATCAGTACTTATTCAGACATAGAATTTTCTTTCTTGGATATGGTCATTATTTTATTCCAGCCTATCGGATGCAGGATGTTTTTTCCATATCCTATGGAAGAGTTTACTAATCAGAATATAGGTATTGATTTGTTAGATAACACCTGTTTAGTAGAATTGGAAGAGAAAATAAATGAAACATCAGATAATTATCAAATAGTCAGATTGATAGAAGAATATTTATTAAATAGATTATGCAAAAATATTCCATGCAACGCCAATAGGATTATAACTACTGTTCAAAATATCAATGAAGGAGAAGGGAATATATCCGTTTTATCTCAAACGGCTTGTTTAGGATATAAGCAATTTAAACGGATATTCGCTGAATATGTAGGACTAAATCCAAAAGATTTTATCCAAATCACACGATTTAGGAAGACATTCCATATTTTGCAATCAACTCCACAAATCAGCATAAGTAAAGTTGCTTATGATTGTGGATATTATGATAAATCACATTTAATAAAAGAGTTTAAAATGTTCACGGGCTATACCCCTAAACAACTACTTGAAATTTGTGATACTTATACCGAAAACCTATCGGTATTCAACTCTGTATTTATCAACGACAAAAAAACTTAATAACATCGCTTTATGAAAATATTGATATACGGTGCTGGCGTAGTGGGTTGTACTTATGGCTGGCAATTATCCAAAGCAGGATGTGACGTTGCTGTATTGGTGCGTAAGGAGCAAAAAGAACTTGTACAAAAAGATGGTATTCGCATTATCTGTTCTGACTTTAGAGAGAAAACAAGAAAAGATACAGATATAATCTTTAAGCCTACAGTAATAGACGAACTTTCGTCAAACAATGATTTTGAATACATTATTGTCTCCACCAATAAATTGCAATTATCAACTATATTACCAAGTCTTTCAAAGTCAGCAGGAAAAGCAAATGTTGTATTTTTCCAAAATAACTGGGATGTTTTTACTGAAATAGATAAATATCTAAAACCTGAACAATACTTTTTTGCCTTTCCCTTCATGGTCGGGGGTGGAAAAGAAGATAAAAGCATACATTGTGCTATTTCAGGTCTAAAATATTCCAATACTCCGTTAGGTGAAAAAGACGGGCGGATAACTCCACGAGTAGAAAAACTTTTTATAATACTAGATAAAGCAAACTTAAAGCCTGTCATTTCTAATCAAATATTAGTATGGCTAATCACACATTATGCTGTTGCTGCCGGTCTTTCAGCGGGAATAATGAGTGCCGGAAGTGCCTCTAAATTTATAGAGAATACAGCTATTATTAAAATTACAATGAAAGCTATTCGGGAAGGCTTAGTTATTTGTAAAAGAATGGGTATCAATCCTAAAACAGAAAAAGCAAATAGATTATATCTTTTACCTTTATTTATCAGTGTGCCAATAGCTAAGAAAATTTATGGTAATGATGCTCTGCAACTTATGTTTGATGGACATATAAATCATTCTCCTGTTGAAATAAGGCAAATGATAGATGATATAATAGATAGTGGTGTAAAATATGCTGTTACAACTCCTAATCTGGCACAATTAAAAAGTTATATATCTTCTAACCAAACTAATAAAAGTAAGTGAATAAAGCTATCAATTCGATAGCCATTAAATATAAGTATATGAAAGATATATTACAAGAGAGATTTTTCCAATTATTATTGGAATGCTCGCAGCGTAAAGTTTCTGTAACAGAGTTTACAGAAGCTATTGAGGAATTAGCTACACATTTAGCTGATTTCAGTTTTAACGAACAGGATTATAGTGTTTTACTTCGTTATTTCTCCTTTGGTTTGCATCGACTTAAATCGTATCGTGTGCGGTTTGAGCAAGAAAAAAATGCCCTATTTGCATTTGATTGATGAAGCAATAGAACTAATCAAAACAGAAGTACGCATAGTGAATTTGCACATCAAATACCCTGAACAGTTCCAGCAACATGCAAATAAGCTATTCCTTTCTCCTCTCCAATTGGCTGACAAAACAAGCCTTATCAATATTATGGAAATAGTCAGCGGCTTATTTCTTTCCAAACGTATAAACTAGAGTATTTGCAACCAGTTATTACTCAATATTTTGTGAGTTATAAGTCAGAAATATGGGCATAACCTTTAGGGGTACATTCTAAAAGGTGAAGATTTAACCTTTTTATAATTTCTTAACACTCAAAGAGCGGTGGTAGAGGGTATTTTCCCTCTTTTCGGTACTTTATTGATGGTTCGATGTTCCCATCTTTCCACATTGCTTGGCTCGTTCGCACAAGCCACTACAAAGGTACTACAATTTCCAATAAAGGCAAGAGGACAGCAATTCAAATCTATTATTTTTGAGGGAGTGAAATCTGCCGCTTGCCAAATTTCTCTCTGTCGAAAATAATAGTCCTCTGAAAAGAATGAAAACAGCATTGATAAAATTGCCTTATTAAGGGGGAGCTATGCTGTTTTATGCTATTATTTCGTCAGTCGTTTATCTCCGTTGCCGGATGCAGTTTTCAGCCAAGCCGATGAATAAGAAAAGGTTTTGGAGCTGTTTACTCTCCAACGGAGGACGAAACTGCTCCAAATGGTTTACCGTTTGAACTTTTCGTTTTCTAAAAGAGGTTTGGCAACCTTTGCATCCGACAAAAGGAGATAAATGACCAGATATATAACAGTAGTATTACATTAAGGTAAAGAACAACCATGGTATAGTATTATTGCAATTTAACTATTTAAAGTTTGCTTATAATCAAATCATTTAAAGATTTTTGTCCTTCTATGATTTTTTGTATTTGATAAATGTCGTAATTAAATAAAAAATATCACGCATAATGACTTTTTCTTTTTTCTAAATTTCTTCAAATGACAAATTATTGTTACCTTTGTAATGTAATGTAGTTAATGGTTGCGCTTATAAAGTCCTTGGAAAGGATTTATGTATAAAAGAGGTAGATGTTTACTCTGTTCTTGCCTGGATTATCAGCATCACTGATATGAAATAACAGAAAAAAATATACAATGGCTAAGCGGACGGACAGGCAGGGAAATAGTACAGATTCCCAATCCCCCTCTTTATAATACATTGCGTATAAGATTTATTAACTGTCTGGTCTGGGGAATCTACAGAGATTTAACGAATCAAGATGGGAAGAGTCAGTCTTTGTCTTGTCATAATGTTCTTCATCTGTAGTGCTCAAAAAATTGATGCACAAGTACAGAATATCAGAGAGAAACAAGATACCATTTCGGCGACTAAATCATTAGAGCATACCAGGCCCGAGAATATCAAGAAGGGACCATTGAATAATGCTTTGGATGTATTGAGTGGTCAGTCTGCCGGTGTGAACGTCACCACTAATGGGACTGACAGGCTCGCTATGCTGAATAGTATCCGTGTGCGTGGTACCACATCCATTATGGGTGGCAATGACCCGTTAGTAATTATTAACGGAGTGACATCTGACATCGCTACGCTATCTACCATATATCCCGCAGACATCGAGAGTTTCACTATTTTGAAGAATGCTACCGAAACGGCAATGTACGGTTCCCGTGGTGCTTCAGGTGTAATTGAGATTAAGACCAAGAAAGGAACGGGGCGAGGTTTCGAAATATCATATGATGGCAACTACGGATTCGAGTCAATGTATAAACATCTGCAAATGCTCAACGGCCCGGAGTATATAGCTACAGCAGAGGCACTTGGATTAGATTACAATAATGGTGGCTACAACACCAATTTTCACGATGTAATTACTCGTACGGGCTTGATACATCAGCATCACTTGGCTTTTAGCGGTGGTTCGGAAAACTCAAACTATCGAGCATCGTTCGGTTTTATGGATCATAATACAATTGTCAAAGTTAACGATTACCGAAATTTAGTGGTAAAACTTGATGCTACACAAAAGGCTTTCGATGGTCGCTTAGTTGGCGATTTTGGTGTATATGGCTACTCGTCAAAGATACACGACATTTTCGATACACGAATGCTGTTTTACTCGGCAGCTGCACAGAATCCTACATATCCAGCAGGAACTGATGTTAATGGCAACTGGGTGAAGAACTCGGCTGCATCACACATCAACCACCCCGGAGCACTCCTCTATGAGAAAAATGACTCCGAAGAACGGAATTTCAATACACATTTGGGGCTGAAATTTAATATCCTTGACAATTTGATATTGTCGGCTTTCGGCTCTTATTCATATTCATCTACGGGAAATGCTCAATTTTGTCCTACATGGGTGTGGGCGCAAGGCAATGTTTATCGTGGAGAGTTCAAGGGTGAAGACTACTTTACAAATGTGTCCCTCTCATATAACAATGCTTGGGGAGACTCACACCTTGATGCTGTTGTTGGCGCAGAATATCTTAAACAGGTAAGGACTGGTTTATGGGTGCAGGCAAAAGGAATAACAACAAATGATTTCTCCTATAATAACATCGGAGCAACATCATCGCGTCCTTTCGGTGGTACGAGCAGTAGCTATGAAGACCCGTCACTTGCTTCAATAATGGGTAGTGTCACATATAGTTACAAGGATAGATATTCTATTGCGGCAGCACTCCGTGGAGATGGCTCTTCAATGGTAAGCGATAACAATACTTTCGGATTCTTCCCATCAGTATCACTGGGTTGGGATGTAAAAAAAGAAGGCTTCCTCTCTGATACTGACTTTATAACAATATTGAAACTAAGAACCGGATATGGTCGGTCAGGAAATCTTGGAGGTATAACATCCTATACAACACTTAATACCGTAAAGGAGAATGGTATCGTATCCATCAACGGTGCACCTACCGTAACAATGGGAAGTATACGCAACACGAATCCGGACCTTAAGTGGGAGACTCGTTCAACATTTAATATCGGTTTTGACTTAGGTATATGGGATAATCGGTTGATGCTTACCTCGGAATTATATTACTCAAAGACAACGGATATGCTCTATGAGTATGATGTTCCCGTTCCGACCTTTGCGTTCGATAAACTGATGGCAAATATCGGCTCGATGTCTAACCAGGGTGTCGAACTAGGAATCTCGGTAGTTCCCATTCAACGAAAGGATATGGAGATGAATATCAACTTCAATATGTCCTACCAGAAGAATAAGTTACTTTCGCTTAGTGGAGAGTATAATGGTATGCATATGACAGCTTCAGATATTACTCCGATTGGCTCGCTTTATGGTGCAGGTCAGAACGGTGGAGACAATAATGTAGTATATCAGATTGTAGGTCAGCCATTGGGGGTATTCTATCTACCTCACTGCAAAGGGCTTAAAGAAAATGAACTTGGTGGCTACAGTTACGATATTGAAGATTTGAATGATGATGGCGAGATTGATTTTAGCGATGGCGGAGACAGGTATATAGCAGGTCAGGCAACCCCCAAGGTAACTATTGGATCAAACATCAGTTTCCGTTACAAGTCCTTTGATATTGCCATGCAGATAAATGGTGCTTTCGGTCATAAGATATTCAATGGCACGGGCTTGGCTTATACCAATATGTCTATATTCCCTGACTACAATGTATTGAAGGGTGCTCCTGAAAAAAATATTATTGATCAGAATGTTTCAGACTATTGGTTGGAAAAAGGTGACTATGTAAATATTGAACATATTACCATAGGCTACAATATTCCAATGAAATCCAAGGCTGTGAAGTCATTGCGTCTTTCGGCAGGCATTAGCAACCTTGCAACAATCACAGGCTATAGCGGTCTTACTCCAATGATAAACAGTTATGTAGTAAGCAACACTTTGGGCATTGACGACAAACGCACCTATCCTTTATATCGTACCTATTCGTTAGGTCTTAGTATTCAATTCTAACCGCTTACAGTTATGAAAAGATATATAAACATATTGATGGTTGCTTTGGCAACGATGATGACCTCTTGTCTTACTGAAGACCCTAGAGATCAACTTTATGAAGAAGACATTTACAACAATGCCAACAACATATATATTAATGCAGTGGCTGTGCTCTACAATTACATTGGTGGCAGTGCAGACAGTGAGGGTTTACAGGGGACCTGTCGTGGGATTTATGACTATAACACACTTACTACAGACGAAGCCATGATACCTATTCGTGGTGGCGACTGGTACGATGGAGGTTTGTGGACGAATATGTATCAGCATAAGTGGAGTCCTAATGATTTACCACTCTACAATACTTGGAAATACCTCTACAAGGTTGTTGTGTTATCGAACAAATCTCTGCATATCATCGATAAGTATAGCCATAACCTATCTGAGGAGCAGAGAGTGGCCTACGAAGCTGAGGTGCGAGCTCTGAGAGCACTTTTCTACTACTACATTATGGATATGTATGGCAGAGTGCCCATCGTAACATCCTATGAACAACCGCAGGATGAAGTTGTGCAGAGCGAGCGTAGCGAGGTTTTCCGTTTTATCGTGAATGAGTTGCAGGAGGTTGCCGAGTTGTTGCCAAATGAGCGTAGTAATAAGATGGGTAACTACTATGGTCGTATAACAACACCTGTAGCTAATTTCCTTTTGGCTAAGTTGGCTCTTAATGCCGAGATATATTGTGATGATAATTGGACTGATGGCGTTCCACGGAACGGTAAAGAGATATTTTTCACCGTCGATGGTGAGAAACTCAACGCTTGGCAGACCTGTATCAAATATTGCAATAAACTTGCCGAGGTAGGTTATCGGTTGGAGGACGATTATAGCTATAATTTCTCTGTGCATAACGAGAACTCCAACGAAAACATATTCACCATTCCGTTGGATAAGAACCTCTATGCTGCGCAGTTCTGGTATCTCTTCCGATCACGACACTACAACCATGGCGGTGCGTTGGGTGGCTCATCGGAAAATGGTACCAGTGCCAATATCTCAACAGTCTTAGCCAACGGATACGGCACAGATGATGTAGATGCTCGCTTTGAAAAGAACTTCTATGCCGGCATCGTAGAGGTTGATGGAAAGCCTGTAATGATGGACAATGGACAGCAGTTGGAGTATTTCCCATTGGAGCTAAAGTTGAATCTTACGGGAAGCTCCTATGTCAAGACAGCTGGTGCTCGTATGGCAAAATATGAGGTTGATAGGACCTCACATTCCGACGGTAGACAACCGGATAACGACATCGTGCTATTCCGCTATGCCGATGCTCTCCTGATGAAGTCCGAGGCAAAGGTACGTAATGGTGAGGATGGCTCGTTGGAGTTGAACGAAGTCCGAGGTCGTGTTGGTATGCCATATCGAGAAGCTACGCTTGAGAACATATTGAAAGAGCGTTTGTTGGAGTTAGTATGGGAAGGCTGGCGACGACAAGATATGGTGCGTTTTGGAGTTTATCACAAATCATACGATCAGCGAGTCCAACTGGCTGATGAGAAAAATGGGTATACCACAGTTTTTCCTATTCCACAAAAAAGTATAGACTTGAACCCAAAATTGAAACAAAATGTTGGATATAAATAACTTTAGCCTATGAGTATTCAATTTGACATTGCAAAACAGATTATAGCTGAAACATGCCCTAATCGCAAACTTAAGTTGGAGAATATTCGCCTTTTTGCAGATATTATTCAGCCTAAGAAATATCAAAAAGGTGATATAATTCTAAATGAAGGTGATATCTGTAATTGCCTATTTTATATAGAAAAGGGATTTATTAGACAGCACTACCTAAAGCATGATAAGGATGTGATAGAACATTTAGCATGTGAAAAAGATGTTGTCTGGTGTATTGACAGCTATTTTAACCGAGAGCCAACACATCTTATGATGGATGCTGTAGAAAACAGTGTTTTATGGGAAATTCCGCGTGATATAATGGAAGAACTTTCTGATGCTAATGGTGATATAGCTTATCTATATCGGAGTTTTTTTGAAAATTCCTTAATGTTATCACAATTAAAGGCTGACATTTTACGTTTCGAATCAGCAAATGACAGATACGCTAGATTACAGCAACATTTTCCTGAAATAACTAGAAGAGCACCTTTGACAATGATTGCTTCATATCTTCAGATGACATTGGAAACATTAAGCAGAGTACGTGCATCAATAGCTAATGCTGAGAGCAAATAAAGCAAACTAACTATTAGGACTTAACTAACATCAAAAACAGGTCAGGATATAGCGTCCTGACCTGTTTCTTTAATAAACTTAAAAGCTATGGATTAATGAGATGTTAGTCATCGTCATCATCATCGAATTCATCCTCATCGTCGTCATCATCATATTCTATTGCTTCACTTTCTTCAATAATGTTACTAAAAGCTCCTGTTAAATCAAAATGATAGTTCTTTTTATTGTTAAAAAATTCATACGTGATAGAGCCGAATGTAGCTAACACTTGAAAAGGGACCCGGGTAGCATTTGAAACGTGTACCACCCGATAGGTTTTGCAAAGTTAATTAAATTTGTTTATTTATCATATCTTGTGTTTCTTTCATTCTGTACGATTTTCCCGTCATGTTCAGTAGAATCGCCTTGTGCGTTAGCCTGTCTACCATTGCTGTAACTAGTACTTTGTCTGCAATAATCTCGTCCCATCTGTTGAATGCGAGATTTGTTGTAATGACGGTTGTTTTCTTGTCAGTTCTGAGTGACAGATGGTTGAACAACATCTCCGCTCCCGCCTTGTCACAAGAAACGTATCCGAACTCGTCGCAGATGACCATGTCGTATCG
>NZ_OBMS01000031.1:0-43330 GCF_900217715.1 Bacteroides sp. AR29 | reverse complement strand
TTGCAACCATAAAGTTACGAAAATTATTTCAATTAACCAACTGATTAACAGATAAATATAAATAATTTAATCATTTCAAAACAGCTTCTTAAAGAGCAATGACTTACTTCTGCCCGATACACGTTTTATTGGGTTAAGTTTTGACGACCCTAATGTGACAAACCCTAATCAATGTCGTTTCTATGCTTGTGCATCGGTACAAAAGGAAATTATGCCTACTTGTGAATTTGGTACAATCCGGCTACCACAAGGTAAATATGCGGTCTATACGTTGCAGGGGTATTATACTGATTTGCAGGACTGGTATAACATCATTAACGTAAGCCAAGAATATTCACTTCGTCATGGGATGTCTTTTGAGGAGTATATCAATTATTCAAAAGAAAATAAAAAAGAGAGTATCACCAAAATCTACATACCGATAAAATAAATAAAAGCATGGAAAATAGTTTACCTAAATATATAACTCTAACAGAGGATAATATAGATAAAGAACATATCTGCTGCGCATTCTCTGACAAAAAATGCTTGGAAGGATATGAGTCCAAAAAGGAATGGCTAAAAAAGGAATTTGCTAATGGCTATGTTTTTAGGCGGCTTGATGCACGAGCCAAAGTTTTTATAGAATATGTTCCTGCTGAATATGCGTGGCTTCCGGTTACTGCCCCTAATTATTTAATGATTAATTGTTTTTGGGTTTCAGGGCAGTATAAAGGTCAAGGGCATGGATATAATTTACTCCAATTTGTGATTGAAGATGCAAAAAAGCAACAAAAAAATGGATTGGTTACTGTTGTAGGTACAAAAAAGAACCATTTTATGAGTGATACGAAATGGTTGCTGCAACATGGCTTTAAGGAAATAGAAAAACTTCCAAATGGATTTTCATTGTTGGTAATGAGTTTTCATGAGAATAGTGCAGTTCCATATTTTAATGATTGCGTCAAAAGTGGAGAATGCCCCGACAAACTGGGAATAGTGGCTTATTATTCTAATCGTTGCCCATATACGGATTATTATGTAAATGGAGTGTTGCGTGTTCTTGCGCAAGAAAGAAATATTCCTTTGAAAGTAATTAAATTGGAAACGAGAGAGCAAGCACAAAACTCTCCTACACCAGCTACTATATTTTCTCTTTTTTACAATGGGAAGTTTGTAACTACGGATTTAAGTATTTGTACTGAGTCTAAATTTACAAAACTATTAAAGTAGTAAAATGAAAGAACTGGTTAATAACATGTTAGCTGAAATAGAGGTCAATATATCTGAAATCGACCTCTACGGTTATGATATTGTTGAAACTTTTCTTTCAATAGTGCGTCGTTTGCAAGCGGTTCTCAATGATTTAAAAACAAAACTGCAAATTCATTCCTTCTATAAGATTTATCGGATAGAAACACAATGCCCCGATGGTAGTAATGATGTAATCAGAAACTATATTAAGTAAAGAACTGGATAACCTGACCTGCTTCTTTAACCGTAATCTGGACTTTTACCAATATTATCGTTTTCATTCGACCTTGTATGATGAATATTATGTTGTTCGTGGAAAGTTTGATTTACGCCTATGTACCGATAGCGCACAATTCGATAAAGACCTGAATTTCTCAACCTTGTTTCTTCGGGTGGCATTAACAATGGCAACGTGGGAATAAAAGAAATGATGAATTTTCTCAGTACGGTGCTCTAAATGGAGTTAGGCGATTATTATGCCGCTTATATTGCCATGAAAGAACGGAAGAAGGATTGGACGGCATATCTTAGTCGTTTGCAAGACAGCTTAGTCAAACGAATGGACGAAGGATAGTAAATGACAAACTTCTGTTTTTCTTTTCGCCAGTATTATATTGCTTCAATCTTATAAATCAACCATTTAGTCTTGTTGGGGTACCGTGCTGTGGATGCTTTCCAGCATAGAATTGATATGTACGGCTTCTGCGGTTCTGCCGGAAGCCTTGCCTAACTTCACGCTCCAGTGAGCCGGATTTATTTCCAGTTTGGTGTTGAACTGGGCTACAACTTGGTCGATAGTGATACGTGCGATAATCGGTGCGTTGCCGTTCTTCTTTACTGCATTTCGTTTGACGAAATAGAGTAGCTTGAAAGTACTTCTCATAATCTCTTTTTTAGTTACAAAATTAAATTGATGAACTGAAAATGAGATATTTGCAGTACGGACAAATCAAGACAACAAACCGCCAATTTCAGACATTCCGTGACCTAAAATCCGAAAGGTCGGACAAGTCACGAATTGGTCACGAAAGTATGTCTTTTTGTGACCATTTCGTGTCTTAGGTCACGGACTTTATACAAAGAAAAAACTCCTGCAATACCTTGATATTGTAGGAGTTGTCTTTTCTTTGTCTGGTTTTGTCCAGCTTCTTGGTGATCCGCCTGGGGCTCGAACCCAGGACCCCAACATTAAAAGTGTTGTGCTCTACCTGCTGAGCTAGCGAATCAGACCTTATTGCTGTTAAGCGGGTGCAAAGATAGCTACTTTTGTTTAAAAAACAAATGGATTAAGGGAAAAAGTTTTGAGAACGACTTCTGCTTTTACTTTTCTTGTTGATTATCAGTCTGTTCAAACTTGTGAATTTTTTCTCTGTTTATGATGAAACGTTGATAGTAGGAGAGCATAAGGGTGGTAAGCGGAAGTGCTATAATCATACCCAGCATACCCATCAATGAGCCCCAAATTGATAAAGACAGTAGGATGATGGCAGGGTTCAGGCCCGTAATTTTCCCCATGACACGCGGTACGATGAATCCGTCTTGAATGGCTTGTACTATGATGAATACCGCAAGGGCCGATGCAATGATAATCCAGAAGTTTCCTCCCGTATCCGCTGCTTTCAGTATGGCCAGCACGATGGTAGGTATAAAGCCGATAATCTGTAAATAAGGCACTAGGTTTAAAGCACCGATGAACAAGCCGAGCCCAATGGCCAGTGGGAAATCAATAATCAGAAAACCTATACTGAACAGAATACCGACACACAATGCCACGAATGCTTGTCCGCGGAAGTATCTGTTCATGCCGTCTTTCACATCGTTCATTACATTGATTACGAAGGGCCGGTATTTCTGTGGTACCAGGTGGGGCCACCCTTCGGAAATGCTTTCATAGTCCAGCAATATGAAGATTATATAGAGAAGAATGAGAAAGAAAGTGAAGAAGCTGAACAGTAGATTGACGGATTCTGACAGCAAGGACCAGAGCCGGGGAACGGTTTCCTTGATGGCGTTCAGCATATTCTCTTCCTTGAACAATTGGGTGACAAACTGGGTGTCTATGTTCTCACGAAGGAATTCAGAGAGTGTTTTGGGCACATTGCCGTCGTGGGTTCCGTTGGAAAAGTAGTCTATTACCAAATCTTTTACCCTGACGAATTCGTCCATCATGGGAGGCACAAGCAGATAAAATGCGGTTCCTCCTACAATCAGAATACTGAATAAGGCGCAGAAGATGGATATGACCCGGTTCTTGAGCCTTAATCTGTACTGGAAAAAGGTGACCAGGGGGTATATCAGATAGGCAATGAGCCATGCGATGAAGAATGGCAGCAATACGCCGCTTAGACGCTTGAAGAGCATAAGGATGCCGATAATAATGACACCGAGTATGACACCGCGGATAAAACTGTCGAATGTAATCTTTTTGCGTTCCATAATGCTCTGTTTTTTGTATTCTTTAATGACCGCTTTCCTTTTGGTCGGCTTGGATGGCTTGCTGATAGCACTCCCGGCATAGCGGTTCGTACTCTTCGGTTTCTCCCAGCAGTACTTGTTTGTCGTTCTTGACGGTGCGGTGGGAGAAAGAGGCGAGTTGGCCGCATTTCACACAGATGGCATGTACTTTGGAAACTTCGTCTGCAATGGCACACAGTCCCGGCATAGGACCGAATGGAATACCGCGGAAGTCCATATCCAGTCCGGCTACAATGACGCGTATACCATTGTTGGCAAGCTGGTTGCATACATCAATCAGGCCGCTGTCAAAGAACTGGGCTTCGTCAATGCCCACTACATCTATCTCTGAAGTGAACAGCAGAATACTGGCAGATGAATCGATGGGAGTGGAGGCTATGGAATGACTGTCATGCGATACTACATCGGCTTCGGAATAACGGGTGTCTATGGCAGGCTTGAATATCTCTACGCGTTGTTTGGCAAACTTTGCCCGTTTCAGTCTCCTTATCAGCTCTTCGGTTTTGCCGGAGAACATGGAACCGCAAATGACCTCAATTCTTCCCCTGCGTTTTGTTTCCTGTATATGATCTTCTGAAAATAATACCATGCTTTCAAGTGTTATATTTAAGCGCAAAAGTAATTTTATGCACTTTAAGTTGAGCGTGGCAAAGATAATAATTCTTTTTCATCTATAGTCTAGTTGCATCGCTTTATAAGCTCTTTACGGTCTTGACTGATATATTCTGCAAACTTTCCTTTTGAAAACGTTCCCGGTGATTTAACTGGAAATTCTTTCATGTTATCGGCAAAGATTAGATATTTGTGGCATCATTAAATCATAATAAGATACTTATGAAAGAAAATTTATGGCATTGTCTGATAAAAGCACGCAGACGGAAATTAGCGCAAACATTGGTTTGGTTGGCTGTATTTGGAGCAACCCCTATGCTGGCGGCAGAAACATTGACTACAGGGTTTGCATCCGTAGAACAAGCTGGTACCATTACTGTAAAAGGGCATGTTACAGACTCCGCAGGAGAGGCATTAATAGGCGTGTCTGTTGCAGTAAAGGGAGGAAGTACAGGAGCTGTCACGGATTTGGATGGTAATTTCTCTTTGAATGTTCAAAAAGGAAAAACGCTGGTATTTTCTTATATCGGTTATAAAGTACAGGAAATTGTAGTAACTGGGAATGTTCTGAATGTGACGATGAAAGATGATTCGCAAACACTGGATGAGGTGGTTGTTGTGGGTTTCGGTACACAGAAAAAGGTAAATCTAACAGGTTCGGTAGGAGTCGTAGATTCCAAGTCTTTAGAAGCACGACCTATTACTAACCTTTCTCAGGGATTGCAGGGAGTGGTTCCGGGACTCCAAGTCTCATTTACAAGTGGTGAATTGAATCAAAGCGGAAGTATAAAAGTACGAGGTACTGGAACAATAGGTGAAGGATCTTCCGGTAATCCGCTGGTACTTATTGATGGCATGGAAGGGGATTTGAATTCTATTAATCCGCAAGATGTGGAAAATATTTCGGTGTTAAAAGATGCTGCGGCCTCTTCTATATATGGTTCGCGTGCACCGTTTGGAGTCGTGTTGGTTACTACCAAAAGTGGCTCTAAAGGAAAGGCTAAAGTGAATTATAATAATAATTTCCGTTGGGTTACACCAATCGTAGTTCCAGAGATATTAGACTCCTATTCTTTTGCAGCCTATTTCAACGAAGCGGCTTTGAATAATAATTCGGGCGCTCGTTTTGATGAAATGACCATGCAGCGTATTCAGGATTTCCAAAACGGTACTTTAAAGGAACCGATTCCTGTGAAAGCAGATGGAGTGAACTGGGCTGATGCATGGACACAAGGAAATGCCAATACGGATTGGTATGATGCCATTTGGCAGAAACATGCATTTTCTCAAGAACATAATCTTAGTTTCAGTGGAGGTACAGATAAGATGAAATATTATGTGTCCGGTAATATTTTAGACCAGAATGGGCTGTTGAAAGTGAATCAAGAAAAATATGAACGTATGTCTATCAATGCCAAGATGAATGTGAATCTGACAGAATGGGCGCGTTTAAATGTTGGTACCCGCTTTACTCGTACGGAATATGGCAAGCCAACTAAAATGGGGGCTGCATTTTTTGAGGATATGCCACGTCAGACATGGCCAGTTCTTCCGATATATGATAGTAATGGTCATTTGTTCGGTAACTCTAATCCGATTTTGGCGTTACAAGATGGCGGGCGTACAACTTCGCAAACTGACTATATGTATCAACAGCTGGGAATTGTATTGGAACCAATTAAAAACTGGGTGACTCATATTGATTTTAATTATAAATCCAAGAGATATGATTGGCATGAATCTACCTATTATACTTATGTATATAATGCTTTAGGTGAGGCCACGATTAATTCTAAAGGTAATACCTCTGGTATTCGTGAAAATACGGAGAGGACAGACTATGTCAACTTGAATGCTTATTCTGAGTATAATTTTAATCTGAAGAATAATCACAATCTTAAGGTAATGGCTGGTTTCCAAATGGAACACAACAAATGGCATGGCTTTAGTGGAGGAAGACAAGGGGTTATAGTAAATGGTTACGATGAGATTGATATAACAACTGGAATGGATTATAAAGGGAATGCGGTTACTCCTACTATTGGCGGCTCCACTACCAGATGGGCAACAGCTGGTTTCTTTGGACGTATCAATTATGACTATAAAGGGCGTTATTTGGCAGAAGTTAACTTACGCTATGACGGTTCTTCCCGCTTTCGTAATGACAATCGCTGGGATATGTTTCCCTCATTCTCTTTGGGATGGAATATAGCTCATGAAGATTTCTGGAAATCGTTTGCAGAGGTGGTCAATTCATTGAAGATACGTGGCTCTTATGGTGAGTTAGGCAATCAAAATACTTCCAACCCTTATCCCACATATCAGGTGTTGGATATAAAGACAAATGCCGGTACATGGTTGCAAAATGGTAAGAAACCGAATATCACTAAGATGCCGGGTTTGATTAGTTCTACATTGACCTGGGAACGTATAAAGAGTTGGAATATTGGTTTGGACTGGGGATTGTTCGATAATCGCTTCACCGGTAGTTTCGATTATTTTGTACGTAAAACGACGGATATGGTAGGTCCGGCACCGACGTTACCGGAAATATTGGGAACGAATGTGCCTAAAACAAACAATACGGATTTGAAGACGTATGGCTTTGAATTGAGTCTAACTTGGCAGGATCGCTTGAAGAATGGGTTAGGATATAAGGCTACTTTCTTGTTGTCCGATTCACAAACTAAGATTCTGGCTTATCCCAATCCAAATTTGACAATCGGCACTTATACAGCTGGGCATTTGACCGGTGAACTCTGGGGATATGAAACGATTGGCATTGCAAAGTCTCAAGAGGAGATGGATGCTCATTTGGCTACTTTGCCCAATGGAGGACAAGATAAAGTAGGGACCAAGTGGGGGGCTGGAGATATTATGTATGCAGACCTAAATAAGGATGGTAAGATAGACTCTGGAGCCAATAAGTATGACGATCATGGCGATTTGAAAAAGATAGGTAACTCTACACCTCGTTTTCTGTTTGGTTTGGATTTGAGTGCCGATTGGAAAGGATTTGATGTACGTGCTTTCTTTCAAGGGGTTATGAAGCGTGACTATTGGCCTACGACAAGAAACTCTTATTTCTGGGGAGCTACTTGTGAAAATGTATGGTATTCTGTCGGCTTTAAACAACATTTGGACTATTTCCGTGAAGAACCTTATTATGGGCTGGAAGAGAACATCAATTCGTATTATCCACGCCCCTTGCTGAATAATACGAAGAATGTCAAGAAGCAAACCCGTTACCTGCAGGATGCTTCTTACATACGTCTGAAGAATCTGCAGATAGGCTATACCTTACCGGCAGCTTTCACCAATCGGATGGGAATTGCAAAGCTTCGTGTATTTTTCTCTGGCGAAAATCTTTGGACTGGTACTAAATTACCGGATATGCTGGATCCGGAAACTGTATTTGGTGGTGTCTCCACTACTGCTGGCCTCAACGGACAGTCTTATCCTATTTCGAAATCTTTGTCGGTAGGTGTAAACATAACGTTATAATCAATAAGAAAGACTATGAGATATACTATTTTAAAAAGTGCGGGAATTGCATTGATATTTGGTTTATGTACGATTTCCTGCAATGATTTTTTGGATGAGAAACCCACATCTGATATATTTTCTGATGCTTATTTTTCTGATGCTTCTCATTTAGAGGCTTATGCGAATAATTTGTATGTAGATTTTCTACCTTCCCATACAAGTTCGGCGGACTATGGTCTTCATGGCAAAGATAAAGATACTGATAACCAAGCTGCCAGAGGGGCGAATAACCGCTATACGTTGGATCGTTGGATGGTCTCACAACAAAATACATCGGATGGATATTATTTTGACAATATCCGTAAGTGTAATTATTTCTTTGAACAAGTTTTGCCAAAATATGAGGCAGGTGCTATTGGAGGGAATAAAGCAGATATTGAACAGTATATAGGAGAAATTTATTTTCTCCGTGCGCATGAATATTTCAAGCGTCTGCAATTGATGGGCGATTTTCCTATAGTTACCGCAGTGCTACCCGACCAGGAGGATGCGTTGATTAGAGCAAGTAAACGTGCTCCGCGTAACGAAGTGGCTCGTTTTATTATTTCTGACTTGGATAATGCGATTGATTTAATGAAGCCCACAAGTCAGATTGGACGCAAAACTCGCCTTAGCCGTGATGTGGCTCTATTGTTGAAATCGCGTGTGGCCTTGTATGAAGGTAGCTGGTTAAAATATTTTGCGAATACTCCTTTTGTACCTAATGGTCCAGGATGGCCAGGAAAGACAAAGGATTACAATGCGAACTATGAATATCCTACTGGAAGTGTGGAGGCAGAAAGCCTATATTTCCTAAAAATCGCGATGGAGGCGGCTAAGGAAGTGGCAGAAGTCTATAAAAATAGTCTGACTGCCAATACAGGAGTTGTTCCTCAAGATGCTGCTGAGCAGGAGAATCCTTTTATGGCTATGTTTTATGGTACAGATTTGTCCAAGTATAAGGAGGTGTTGCTGTGGAGAGAGTACAGCCAAGCATTGGGAGTTTGCCACAATGTAAACGAGATGGTCAATAAAAGTAATTATGGAGTAGGGGTTACTCGCGGTTTGGTAGAGGGATTCTTGATGGCGAACGGCATGCCTATCTATGCTGCTGGCAGTGGCTATAATGGAGATTTGACTATTGCGGATGTGCGTAAAGACCGTGACTCTCGATTGAGCCTTTTCTTGAAAGAACCGGGGCAAAAGAACATTTTGGTGAAGAATTCGGCCGGAACACAAGCAGTTCCGGTAGAGCCTATGCCTGACATCTTGTCCGGTGTAGATAATGGTTGTTACTCTACCGGATATGCTCTTCGTAAAGGGGGATCTTTCGATCAGATTCATTGTATGCAAGGTAAGGGCTTTACCGGTTGTCCGATATTTCGTGCAGCCGAAGCGTTGTTGAATTATATGGAGGCAAGCTATGAAGTGAATGGAACGGTAGATGCTAATGCTGCTGAATATTGGAAGATTCTGCGTAAGCGTGCCAGAGTAGATACTGACTTTGAGAAGACGATTGCCTTGACTGACATGCAGAAAGAAAAAGATAATGACTGGGGAGCTTATTCGGCTAACGTATTGGTGAATCCGACGTTGTTCAATATTCGTCGTGAACGTCGTAGTGAATTGATGGCAGAAGGTTTAAGAGATATGGACTTGCACCGCTGGAGGGCTATGGATCAGATGATTACTACTCCTTATCATATTGAGGGAATCAATTTCTGGGGTAGCGATATGCATGATGATCCGGCTTATAAAAATCCGAAAACGGGAGAAAGCTTATTGATTTGGGGAGCGGATAATAAAACTTCTAATGTATCGTCACCGGAACTGAGTAATTATCTCCGTCCGTATGAAAAAACGAATGCTTCTACCGTATTTGACGGTTATCGTTGGAAGATGGCCCATTATCTTTCTCCTTTGAGTATTTATCATTTTGATTATACAACGAAAAGCGGAAATATAGAAGATTCTCCTCTTTATCAGAATCCATATTGGCCTACTGTTCCTAATGAAGTAGCGATGCAGTAAGTGTTTTGCATAAACAGGGGCTTTTTGTTCCTTTATTTAAAAGTGAAGGTGTGTCAAAATAAAGTTTAGAACACAAATTACACAAATAATGCTTTCTTATACTTCTGATAATTAGAGCTTATTTGACTTGTAATTTGCGTTCTTTTACTCAGTTTTGGCACTCCCTTGCTTTTTTCTCATGAATAATAATTCTGATGTTTAAAAGTATAATAATATAATAACGTATTGAAAATGAGTATAAAACGCTGTTTGTTTATATTTGTTGCATTGATTGTTTCCCAACTGGCACTTGCTGCCCATCTTTGGATTGAAGCTGAAAACTTTGAGAATAAAGGTGGATGGGTGGTTGACCAGCAGTTTATGGATTTGATGGGGTCTCCTTATCTGATGGCTCACGGAATGGGAGTGCCAGTTAAGGATGCATCTACAACCATCAATTTTCCGGAAGATGGAACTTATTATGTGTATGTTCGTACTTATAACTGGACTTCTCCTTGGAGTGAAATGAAAGGACCTGGCAAATTTGTCTTAAAAATAGATAATAGGAGGCTTACGCCTATATTAGGTGATGAAGGCGAAGAATGGATGTGGCAAAGTGCAGGGAAAGTGTCTGTGAAAGCAGGAGGAAGTATTATTTCTCTGCATGACTTGACAGGGTTTAATGGCCGGTGTGATGCCATTTATCTGACTACAGAAGCCGGAAAATTGCCTCCTGCATCAGAACAAGAATTAGAGGTGTTTCGAAGGAATATGTTGAATTTACCATTCAAGCCGATAGAGACCACTGAATATGATTTGGTAGTAGTTGGCGGTGGCATTGCCGGTATATGTGCTGCGACCTCAGCTGCACGCTTCGGATGTAAGGTCGCACTGGTGAATGACCGTCCGGTATTGGGAGGTAACAATAGTTCTGAAATCCGTGTTCATTTGGGAGGAACTATCGAAGTGGGGCCTAATAAAGGATTGGGACGTATGATACGTGAATTTGGTCATTCTACTGAAGGGAATGCGCAATCGGCAGAAAAATATGAGGATGAGAAGAAACTGAAAGTGGTTGCTGATGAAAAAAACATCACGTTATTTGCAAACTATCGAGCTATAGCGGTAGAAATGAAGGATAAGAAAATATCCGCGGTGGTCATCAAGCATATAGAAACGGGAGAGGAACAGACTTTGGCCGCTCCTCTGTTTTCAGATTGTACGGGAGACGGTACGATAGGCTTTCTGGCAGGGGCAGACTATCGTATGGGACGTGAGGCTAAAGCGGAATATGGGGAGGACTTGGCACCGGAAAAGGCTGATAAGATGACTATGGGAGCATCTGTACAGTGGTATTCCGTTGAAACAGAACAGAAAAGCAGTTTCCCGAAGTTCAATTATGGGATTACTTTTAGTGAGGATAACTGTGAAAAAGTGACCATGGGTGAATGGCAGTGGGAGACAGGAATGAATTTTAATCAGATTGATGATTTTGAACGAATCCGTGATTATGGTTTGTTGGTGGTATATTCGAACTGGAGCTTCTTGAAGAATAGGTTAAAGGATAATCATGAATATTTAAATCGTAAATTAGAATGGGTTGCTTATATTGCGGGTAAACGTGAGTCACGGCGCTTGTTGGGAGATTATATTTTGAAACAAGATGATATTGATAAAAATGTATTTCATGAAGATGCTTCCTTTGCTACTACTTGGAGTCTTGATTTGCACTTTCCCGATTCGGTAAATGCAAGTCATTTTCCTGCATCTCCTTTTAAAGCGGAAACCGAACATATACATATATATCCCTATGCTGTTCCTTACCGTTGTCTTTATTCTAGGAATATTGACAATCTTTTGATGGCGGGACGTAATATTAGTGTAACTCATGTAGCTTTGGGTACCGTGCGTGTAATGCGTACGACGGGGATGATGGGAGAAGTTGTAGGCATGGCGGCTTCATTATGCAAAAAGTATCAGACTACTCCGCGCATGGTCTATCAGAGGCATTTGTCGGAACTACGTTTGTTGATGCAAGAAGGGGCAGGTAAAAAGATAGGTATTCCTGATAATCAGAATTTTAACGAACAACCTCCTTTGAAGAAGCCTCGAATATTTTATTTGGGACAACATTTAAAGTGATGAAAAGAGTTTGTATATTTTTTATTGGCATACTTTGTTTTGTATCTTTGTATGCACAGTCATTTGATTATGAAAAAATAGCGCCTCATCCTCGTTTATTGTGGCCTTTAGAAGGAGATGTGGCTATTAAGAAAATGATGGCCGAATATCCTCAGTTGGCAAACGTCCATGAACGTATTTTGAGTGAATGTGCTATGATGCTGCTTCAGAAGCCGGTAGAACGTATCTTGGAGGGTAAACGTTTATTGGGTATATCTCGATTGGCATTTAAACGTATTTTTTATCTTTCATACGCATACCGTATGACAAAAGATGAGCGATATGCACAACGTGCAGAGCAGGAGATGTTGGCGGTAAGCCGTTTTAGAGATTGGAATCCTTCTCATTTCTTGGATGTCGGTGAAATGGTGATGGCATTGGCTATAGGCTATGATTGGCTTTATGATTACTTAAAGCCGGAGGCGCGTGGCATTATCGGTGATGCTATTATTGAAAAAGGCTTTGATGCCGCTGACCCTGATGCGTTTTTTTATACTTCGGCCAGTAACTGGAATTCGGTATGTAATAGTGGATTGACTTATGGGGCTATAGCCTTATATGAAACGGCTTCTGATAAGGCTAAGGCAATAATCGAGAGGTGCTTGGCTACAAATCCTAAAGTGATGAATGTATATGGACCTGATGGAGGGTATCCGGAAGGTTACCATTATTGGGGATATGGTACCAGCTTTCAAGTTATGTTGATAGCAGCCTTGGAAAGTGCCTTTGGTGATGACCGGAGGCTTGCTGAAGCTCCGGGTTTCTTGAACTCTGCATATTTTATGGAGTATATGATGGCTCCAAGCGGAGGATATTTTAATTTCTCGGATGCGGTTAACGAGGTAAAGTGCAATATGATGATGTTTTGGTTTGCTAAAAGGTTAGATGATTTATCTTTATTGTGGCTTGAGAACCAGAATCTGAAGAATGCGTCCGTTGAATTTGTGGAAGAGCGTTTGTTGCCATGTCTGATGATTTTTTGCCTGGACCAGAATCTGAAGAATATTCAGCAACCGGTACGTCGTTTCTGGTGTAATCGCGGGGCAACCCCTGTTTTTGTTTATCGGGGTGGATGGGAGAGCGAAAAGATAGTTATCTGGCAGTGAAAGGAGGTTCCCCCCGTACTCCTCATGCGCATATGGATGCCGGTTCATTCATTTATGAGAAGAACGGTGTACGATGGGCCATAGACCTTGGTATGCAGAATTATTTTAGCTTGGAGAGTAAAGGAGTGGATTTATGGAATCAATCTCAGGAAGGACAACGTTGGGAAGTGTTTCGCCTCAACAATATGGCACATAATACTCTTACGATAAATGGTAATCGACATTTGGTCAATAGTCATGCGACTTTTGAACAAACGTTTGAAACCAATGAACGAAAAGGGGTGAAAATAGATATGACGAGTGTCTTTGCTGATTGTATAAAGAAAACTACGCGTACCGTTTATCTGAATAAAGAAGATGAGTTGGTTGTAGAGGATGAATTGGTTACGGGTGGGGAGCAGGCCATGGTTACATGGATAATGGTAACTCCGGCAGATGCAAGGATTATTAGTAAGAATCAGATAGAGTTGACTGAAGCTGGTCAGAGGATGTTACTGACTGTAACATCCTTAAAAGATGTTGAGATGAAAATATGGTCGAACACTCCTTCTCATGATTATGACGAGTCCAATCCTGAAAGCATACGTGTAGGATTTGAGACCCGGCTTCCGGCAGACCGGAAATCTTTGTTTAAAACAACTTTAGTTCCTATCGGATAAATTACGCTTGATTTATAATTTGATAAAAAATGAGTTTATGAAACAGAAATGGCTTTTATTTAGTTTACTTGTTATTATGGCTTCTTGCACAAAGCAAGAGCCGATGGAGGCATTGATAGACCGTGTATTCAGTGTAGCCGAACAGCAATATGTTGCAATGGACGCTCGTTTGGACGATAAGACGATGCCGCAGACCATTACCCATGATAGTACATTCAAGTCTTCTACCATTTATTGGTGGTGCAGTGGATTTTATCCAGGTTCCCTTTGGTATATTTATGAATATACGCAAAACGATACAGTTAAATTATTGGCTGAAAAGAATACTTTGAAACTTGATCCGATCCAGTATGTGACTCATGACCACGATGTCGGTTTCCAATTGAATTGCAGTTACGGTAACGGTCTTCGCTTGATAGGAAACAAGGATTATGAAAAGGTGCTTCATCAGGGAGCGAAATCATTAGCTACTCGTTTCAGCCCTATAACGGGAGTTATACAGAGTTGGGATTTTCTACGCCGTGATTGGAAATACCCTGTTATCATCGATAATATGATGAATCTAGAATTGTTGATGTTTGCTTCGAAAGCCTTTGATGATGATTCTTTGGCCTATGTAGCCCGAAGCCATGCGGATACTACTCTCAAAAATCATTTCCGGGAGGATTATTCTTCTTATCATTTGGTTGACTATGACCCAAAGGATGGACATGTTCGTAGTAAACAAACAGTCCAGGGCTATTCCGACGAATCGTCATGGGGACGTGGGCAGGCATGGGCTTTGTATGGTTATACAATGATGTATCGTATGACAGAAGACAAAAGGTATTTGTCTCAGGCAGAATGCGTGGGAAATATGTTGCTTTCACGTTTACCGGTCGATGGCATTCCGTATTGGGACTTTGATGCTCCCAACGGTAACGAATATCGTGATGCTTCTGCTGGTGCAATAATGGCTTCGGCTTTTGTTGAATTAAGTTCTTTCACTGAAGATGCAAAGGCCAGACAAAACTATTTGAATGTGGCAGAGAAACAGCTCCGTACGCTTGCTTCATCGACATATTTGGCGGAACCGGGCACAAACTGCAATTTTATATTAAAGCATAGTGTGGGCAATTTCCCTGAGAAAAGCGAGGTGGATGTACCGCTTTCTTATGCAGATTATTATTTTCTGGAAGGGTTGTTACGTTATAAAAAGGCACTGAAATAAGAAGGATATATAAGTTTATTCATCTACAAAAAGAGAGGGCTGTCTCATCATAGAAAAATGAGGCAGCCTTACTTGTAGTTGATGTGAACTCAATATACGACTGAGATAGGTTAAGCATCATATTGAGATATTAAATACGTGCTTGAACCCGCAAATGTTTTGTTATGTAAATATTCACTTAGGTTTCGTAAACTCAACTTTTTCTGTTGATAAGGGGTAAGGTGACATAGAAAGAATGCCAGTCTATCAATAGGAACACGATACATGAGAATCGTTTTCGATGCTTTCTCTCTTGTCTCCCTCGTTTCTTTGTTTCCTCGTCTGTCCCCTTTCACTGATATTGCTTTGTGATGCTATTTGCGTAATAGCTTCAATGCCCATGATACAGCCGCCTCTTTCTGTTCCGGATACATGAAATGATAGGAATCAGGGATAATGAGGGAAATAACCGGACAATTCATTTCGTTCATGACAGAATAAGAAGTTGTAGGCGGGCAAGTCGTGTCATTATATCCGAAGGACATGAACACTGGAACTTGGATGTCTGCAACGAAATTGGCTACATCGTAGTAACGTATCGTTTCCACTGCTTGGGGATTGCAGTATTGGGGTTTCTTGAACATGTGAGGCCAGCCTCCGGCTCTTCCATGAAGATACCCTTCCATGTCACATAAAGCAGGATAGAAGCAGACAGCTCCTTTGATGCGCCGGTCGATGGCTGTCGTGACAAGAGACAAGGCTCCGCCTTGGCTGCCACCGAAAGTCATGACGTTTTTGCCGTCGAATTCCGGGAGGGAATAGATGAAATCGACGGCGCGCTTACATCCTAAATAGACCCGTTTGTAATAATAGTCTTCCTTATATTCCAATCCTTTGTCGTGGTAGTTCAGCAAAGGACCTCCTCCTATTGTATATGCTTCGTTGGGAAGATTCACGGGGATGCCATGGATGCCTATTTCCAGGGTAATGACACCTTGTGATGCTAAAGAGACTTCTCCATGATAGGCACGTACTCCGGCTCCCGGAACTTTCAGTATGGCAGGATATTTCCTAGAAGTATCTTTAGGAATACAAAGAATGCCGTAGATGCGCGAACCGGCCCAGTTGTTACGGAAGCTTATGTGATAGACATTTACGTTGGATGTGCATTTCTCCGGCAGTAAAGTAATCCGTGGGTCAAGAGGCTGTTCCGCGACTTTTTTCAGTTCTTTTTCCCAGAATTCCTTGAAGTCTGCAGGTCGTTTCGTTGTGGGGCGAAGCTCTTCGGGAGAAAAACCTATGGTTACCGCATCTTCATATTTGCGGTTTTCGTAATTCACAATAACTTTGCAGCGTAGAAAGCCGGCTTTTTTCAAAGTGCCTAATGACAATTTGAGTGTACCGTCTTTCAGAATCGTATTTTCCGCTTTGTGGGGCTTCATTAAATCTTCTGAAATTTCATAGTGTATGGAAGCATTCTGCATGGGAACTTGGTTTTTCCATACGCAAATAGAGACGATTGCTTTCTCTCCGGTTCTGTACAGCCAGTCTGCATGATCGGGAGAAACGGTGATTTTTATTAGTTTTTCGGGTGGCTGTGGAAAAACATACATTGTCTTCATTACCACTAAAGACAACAAGACTAATTTGATGATAAGTGTTTTATTCATTTCTTGTAATATTTAAAAAGTTATATTGAGTTTTAAAGCCGTGGGCAGATGGTTTATTTGAACCATTTATCTGCGAACTTCACATATTGTTTCCAATCATACAGAGTGATGTCGTGTCTGCCGGAACGAATGTGGTAGGCAATGCTGCCGTCTTGCAGGGGTGTATCGTTTGGGGGCATTTCTTGGGCATTCAGCCCTTTCTTTCTGAAGATGGATTCATATACCGGAGTGGCGTGTATTCCGGATAGAAATTCTCCTTTAGGGTCGGCCCATTGGTCTTCGGTGGCGCTGGCAATATAAACCGGACGTGGGGCTAAAAGGGCTATTAACTCATGCTGGTCAAAAGGAAGCGTGTTTTCCTTGTCATTGTATTTCCGGAAATTGCGGCAGAACCAGTGAGGAAACTGGTAGTTGACAGCCTGAACTGTTTCTCCGATGACGCGTCGGGAAAGAGCGACCCCTCCGCAACCGGAGCAATTGGAGATAATCATGGCAAAGCGTTGGTCTGTGGCTCCTGCCCACAATGCAGCTTTGCCATGCCGTGAATGACCGAACACGGCTACCTGGGATGCGTTGATATCTTTGTCTGTCTCGAAATAGTCCATTGCACAGCTCATGCCCCATGCCCATGCGGCTATGGTCCCCCATTCGTCATCAGCTGGATGATGTTGTCCTTTTTTGTAGAATAGCGGGTGCACGCCATTCTTGAATGCGTCATCAAAATCGGGGTCAATGTCTCCGCGATAGACAGTGGCAAGGGCGTAACCATTTTTTATCAGCATTTTAATGGGCCATCGGGCGGTCGCGATGCCTCGGGGAGGCAGTCTCTTCCAACGAAATTCTTTTTGTTTTTCGGGAGTTGGATAGGATATGCCCGGATCCCGGCTGATGGTGTGATTGCCTTTGAAGTTTAATCCGAAGAATAGAGGCGCTGCTCCTGAGCGCTTGTTCGGAATATACATGAGGACTGTAAAGTAGTACTTGTCGCTTTTTGTTAGGTAAACCGCAATCTCCTTACGTGTGGCTATGCCGTCTAACGCATTTTTATCTTCTGTCAGAACTTTGAAGTGCATCTCCTTCGGATGCTTGGGTGCCTTGCCGAACATTTCCGTCTCGAAGAGCCGGAGCAGTTCCGGTCTGCGTCTTTGGTTCCATTGTTTCATGGTATTTACGGTGGTTCCGTTTTCCATTATCAATGGGTTAGGTAGATTGTAATCCGGAATGTTTGTTTCTTCATAATTTGCTTTAGAAGCAAGATATCTGTAGATAGTGTCTTTGGAGAGGCTTTCGGCCGATGTGTTAAGGGAGAAGAACTGTATGGAGAAGAACAGAGCCCCTATAATTTTATTCAGAGTGTTCATGATAAGTAGTTTATATTGTTTTAAGTTGATGAATATACTTCTAAAAATAATATTTTTCTCTTTTTGATGATTTATTGTTGTAAAATAGATAAAATTAATGCTTTTCACGGTTGAAAAACATATGACAAATTTTAAAATAAATATTTATATATACATAATGTATTTCGAATAAGACCGGAAACGATTTCGTAAGTTTGTAATGATTAATGATTTGTATATTAATAATATATGTATACGTGATAGCCTCTGATTTATAGTATATGCTTTAAGATATTCCTAATTAATGGTAAAGCTGAATCCGTGATGTATCTATACCGTATATTACACAGGGAGCACCGGTCAATTCTATAGTCACTTTGTTGTTTGCAACAGGTATTATCTGTTTTTGTCCGATAGCATTTAACAAAGTGACACAAGGGGCGTTGCTTGGCAGAGTCAATTGTCTGTTTGTTCTCCATGAACTCACCCAAGGTTCGGGGAAAGCTGCTCCATTGGGATGGTTCAGAAAGTATCCTTCCGTTCTGTCCCAAAGCACGGCCATGCTTCCCCGGGGAGTGTCAAACAAAAGTCCTCTGCTTAGTGGGTTCTTTTCATCCATTCGTATCCAACCTTTGAATACGGCTTTATCCAATACCTCTGCCGTATTGCAGAAGGACATTAAAGAAGGTTTGAAACTTAAATCACGGTTAATCATTCCGAAAAAATATTCCCTGTTGCCGGCATTCACTCCTAACTGGTCGAACCATACGGAATTAAACAGCTGATAGTAAAGCGCATTTTTAACTCCCTCTGCTGCGGCAAGCGCATACGATAATAGTAAATTTTCCGCTGCTTCACGGGGAGTGTCGTTCCAGGAATGATTGGGGTAATCAAGTGCATATATTTCAGTGAGGTACAAATCTTTGTCACCTCCATGTTTTTGTATGAAGTCTTTGACTATTCGGATGGAGCCGTAGTAATTCCAGTATGAATATCCGGAAACAGGTTTCTTGAATTCTTTCCAGGGAACAGTTATCGGAAAATCAGGCGTGAAATTACCTCTGCCCGGGTGTAATGCGATTCCGTCCAGCAAGTCCCATCCTCCTAATTCTACAATCTTTTCCAAGAAGGCTTCATCCGCTCCCGCTATTCCGAATGAGATAATCTGGATATTCTGCCATTCAGGCTTCTCTTTTTGAACTTTGCGTATAGCTTTCAGCCATTCTATGTAAGCACCGGCCAAACGGGCTTTGCCAATTCCTTCACCAGCACCGGCAATATCCGGTGAACTCATGTTCAGTTCATTGCCGAACTCCCATATCTTGTTCCCATTCTTCACGATTTTTCGGAAGAAGGAACGTATCAACTCTTCTCGTTCTGGGTTCTCCCATTTCTTATTCCAGTTTATGTTATTGTGAAATGTTGCTTCTGTATTCTTGAAGCTGCTGGTGATTCCGTTACGTACCCATCGGACTCCCATCCGGTTTAGTAAACGTTTTAGGTTTGTGGAATCGGGAATGGCCCAATAGGCTGAAAGTCCCATAATGTTTTCATCGGGTAAAGCTTTAAAATCATGGGAAGGTAACAAAGATAGATTTGTTCTTGAAAAAGTCTGTTCTTTTCCGTTTTCATCTTCAATGGACACTTCCACAAAATAAATCTCACGTTCTGTGTTTGCTATAAACTCAATGGGGTGGACTTGTACTTCGTCTGTTTCCAAGAAGCACTTTTTGGAATGATTCACTATCTCATTTCCGGCATAGTCGCGAATCCAATACTTAAGTACGTACTTTTGAGGAGTCGATGACGTATTGATGATTTTAGCCTGCACGCTGATAGGGGCAGTTGCATCTTTCCACCAGTTGTAAACTTTATCTGTAGTAAGTGTTAAGGCAACCGGGCGTTTTTGCCATTTGGCGCTGATAGCTTCATAAGGCCATCCGTAAGGTGGAAATAGAATTGAAAACCGAGTAGAATAGTTACCGTCTTTCTGGTGGGACATATTTGTGTGCCTGTAGTTTTCTCCTTTCCAGCTTGAATTGACTTTGTTGTCGGCTCCATAAGCCAGGCAAATCAAGCGGTTTCTTACCAGGAACGGAAATATCTTGGCATCGGCTGTTTCTAATGGGAGTCCTCCTTTGGCATCTCGTTGCCATATACCCAATTTGGCTTCCGGCAGTTCCTGAGCACCGGCATTTTCGGGTAAGCGAAAACGGAACTGGCATCCTCTCCAATCAGTATTATATTTTTTAGGAACTCCAGATAGTAGGTATTGTACGTCTACTCGGTCTTGGTGTACTGTGAATGTTCCTGTAAGTTTCATTGAAGCAGGTACTGGCGAAGGGAAAAAATAATGGATACGAATGGTGCTGGCTCCATCTACTTCGGTTATTTCATATTCGCAATTGTTTGCAAGTTTCGGTTGAGGCCACTTGTCAAACTTTAGCTCTCCAAGTTGCACTAACGTTTCCGATTGTTTGTCTTGCAACAGCAACCTCCCTTCGGATGCCACTTTTAAAATATAATTGGAAGATTCAATTTTATAGTTTGCCAGCATCTTTACGGGTGCTATACACATACTGATTATTAAAAATAGCAACCTTTTTCTTTTCCATGCGGACAGTGAAGTGTTATGTAAAGGCTTGTACATATTCTTACTACTTTATAAATTATGGTTTGTTGTGACAGATTTTATTTAAGCAACCCGTTGGCGGAATTAATTCATTACCGCTATGAAATTTAATTCCGCCAACAGGTTTAAGCATATCTTTGAGGATATTGTTTTAAGGCTGCTGCAATGGGATTAGGCCGGTAATGCAGCTTTTTTGCTAAAGATTGTACGGCTTTCCGGGTCTTTTTACTGATATCTTGTTTGTTGGCAAGTGCACGCGATACAGTAGAAGGTGCCAAATCAAGTTGTCTCGCAATTTCTTTAAGCGTCATTTTAGGCTTTTGCTCATTTCCCTTTTTGTTTTTATGGCAACTTTTTAATTTGACAGCCATAATGTTAGGTTTGTAGTTAAGTTTAACGGCTAAAGCTACGACAAGTTCTTTGGTCTGTCTGTTCACATCCCATTGATCGCTCAAAGCTCTGGATATGGTGGAAGTCGAAAGATTCAACTCTTGTGCGAGTGTTTTCAATGTTACTTGGTTTTTCATGGTGTTCATCTTTTAAGATTGATAATTTTTTATTTCATGTGGCAAAAGTATGATGAGTTGAATATGAAGGCTTTACGACGTGTCTCAAAAACTTCCTAATTTGTATCATTGAGGAATAAGAACTATATTTGCGGCATGTTTAGCCGATATATACTGTTGATGTTTTTGTTCTGCTGGTTGGGTGGGAATGCCCGAAATACAACAGACAAGTTATTCTTCGAGCATTTGACTACCGAAGATGGGCTCTCCCATAATTATATACAATCAATATTTCAAGATGAAGATGGGTTTATCTGGTTGGGTAGCGACAATGGACTGAATTGTTATGATGGTCAGCGCATTGATGTCTTTACTACTCATACGCAGCCAATCACTCTTGGAGGAAACAGAATACGCGGAATTGTCCAGGACAAGGATAAAAACTTATGGATATTGCATGAAAATGGGGTGGACAGGCTGATGCATTCTACTCGACGAATCAAGACCATCTACTATGAAGGTGAGCATAAGAAAGGTCTTTACGGAATGGGAATCGATATGGATGGTAATTGGATTGGGTATTCGGAAAAACATCTGGTAAAATGCGATTCGGGAAAAGATACTCTATATGTTTTTAAAGAAGCCCCTAAAGAATATCATTTTACGACGTTTGTACAATGTAATGGAATTTATTATTTGGGTACTCGTCAACATGGTATCATCATGTATGACCGGCATTGGCAATCCGTAGGACATATTTCTATGGAATCCATAGAAAAAGGAGTATTAGGTAACGGAATGATAAGTGTATTGCGCACAGATTCAGAAGGTTGTGTGTGGAGTGTAAGTATTGGAAATTGTATCAGCAAGTATAATCCGAAATCCCATGAGCTTAAGGTCTATAAATTATCTGGTAATTCGGTTATTAGTAGAGAAGTAAGAGATATCATTGAACTGGATGACGAATATATGCTTGTAGGTACTTTCAATGGGCTTTTCAGATTAGATAAGGTTCATCTCAAAGAGGTCGTGGTTGAAAACGGCGAAGTGGGAAGTGCGGGGAGTTTGAGCCATTATTCTGTTTATTCCTTATATAAAGACAAGCAAGGTATATTGTGGGTAGGTACTTATTCCGGTGGTGCTAACTTTAGTCATTCCTATAACCGGCGTTTCCGTTTTTATGCTCCCCCACATTTGTTTGGGCGTATAAGAATGGCAAAGGAAGACGGAAAAGGAAATGTCTGGTTTGCTACAGAAGGGAACGGATTGCTTTGCTATCATCCGGAAACCGGGCAAACGGATATGCATTGGTTGAACGCAAATCGGCATTTCAACGATAATATCATCAAGTCGATATGTATATCCGGTGATACCATTATGTGTGGAAATCAACGAGGAGAACTATATGCCTATTCTATTCGGAAAGGTACCTTCTCTTTGGTGAAAAAATATGATGATACGAACATCCTGTATATTTACAAAGATTCTAAGCAGCAGTGGTGGGTCTCTGTACAGGATCGTTATACTCTTTGCATGAATCATGACTTTCTGCGAATACCTTGTACCAATTTGATAGATGAAATAGAACCGGGAACCGTTTTGTTCGCCACTCAGAAGGAAGGATTGTATGTGTATGACTTGAATACTGCTCGTTGCCGGAATGTAACTGCTGGGGAATTAGGTGGGACTACAAACAAACCGCTGAATATCACTTCCTTTTATCGGGATGCTAAAAAAAATCTATGGCTGACCACTCAAGGGCAGGGATTGCTTTCACTAGACGAACAGTGGAAACTGCGTCCGGTATCATTGTCATACGCACAAGTTTATTCTGATAAACTTTATTTTGTTGGGGAACATAGTGAGGATAAACTTTGGCTGATGGGAGCGCATAGACTGTTCTTGTTTGATGTAGCACAAAATCAACTGCATCTCTTCGATAAGAATAATGGATTGCGCTTGACAGACATGGATGCTTCCGGACTGATAGATTCTCATAACCGTTTCTGGGTACCTGGCAATATGGGATGTGTGATGATTGATAACCATACTTTTACTTTGAATGATACACCGGCCAACGTGGTACTCACTACTTTGCGTATCAACAATGTCCTTCAGGTTCCTGGTATGGAACATTCGGTGCTTGACAAATGTCTATCGGAGACTTCCATTTTATGTTTGAAGTACAACCAGACTAATATATCTGTGGCCTATACCAGTGACAACCATATTTATGGAAACAGTGACCGTTTCTTCTATCAGATGGAAGGAGTAGATCCGGACTGGGTAGATGCCGATACTCGTAGAGAAGTGTTTTACAGTAACCTTTCTTCGGGCAATTATACTTTAAAGATAAAAGCACTCAATAATGATGGAATGTGGGGACCCGAAACACGATTGAAGATAAAGGTTCTTCCTCCTCTATGGGCTCGTTGGTGGGCATTTGGAATTTATGCATTGCTTCTATTTTATATATTGCATCGCTATGTAGCTTATAAACAGAGAAAGCAAAACTTGGAGCACGAATTATATTTGAAGCAACTTGAAAAGGATAAATCCGAAGAATTTAGCAGGGAGTTACAGACTTTCTTCACACAAGTTGCCCATGAGTTCCGCACTCCGCTAATGCTGATTATAAATCCGTTGGACGAGATACAAAACAAGATTGTACATATCTCCGGGGTACAAGAAAATCTGCAACTCGTCAAGAGCAGTGCCCATCGCTTGCTTGCGCTTGTAAACGATTTGATGGATTTGAAGAAGATTGAAAATGGCAATCGGGAGTTGGAACTCTCTTCCTTCGATTTCAAGACTCTTATTCAGGAAATCTATTATTCGTTTCAGGCCATGGCCCACCAAAGGGGTATAACATTGAAACTTTCATTGCCCGAACAGGAAATGTTGGCGACGTTTGATAAAGCCAAACTGGAAAAAGTGTTTTTTAATCTGCTCGCTAACGCTTTGAAGTTCACTCCCGAGGGTGGCACGGTTATGCTGTCCGTTTCTGCTGTTCAGAGAGAGAAGTCGTCAATTCATGTGGAAGTAAAAGACACTGGTGTTGGAATATCCGATGAAGATATATCGAAGATATTCCAGCCTTTTGCTTTGTCGCGTCAAGACCTGCATGGGCAGATGGGAGGTAGTGGGGTGGGGCTGACCATTGTAAAATCTATAGTAGAAAGACATGGTGGAAATATATCCGTGCACCGTGTCAATCCGTGCGGTACTTGTTTTTCTATCGACTTGCCTTGGCATTATGACAAACGATATGAGGTGGCAGTGCTTGCTACGATTGATGAGACAGGAGATATGGTGGACGAAGTAACTTCTTTTGGGGCAGCCTCCATTACTGAGACGGTTTTGTTGGTGGATGATAATCTGGAGATTCTTGCTTATCTTCAGAGGGAGTTGGCTAAAGGATTTAAAATTTTTACAGCTCGGAATGGTTGTGAAGCATTGGAGGTATTGGGAAAGGAAAATGTCTCACTGGTTGTGAGTGACATCATGATGCCTGAAATGGACGGTGTGGAACTGTGCACTCGCATTAAGGAAAATCCTTCGCTTTGTCATATTCCGGTTATCATGCTGACGGCTAAGTCTATGACTGTATATGTAGAAGAAGGCTTTCGGGTCGGTGCCGATGATTATCTAGTTAAACCTTTCAAGGTATCTACTTTGATAATCCGCATCAATAACATTTTGAATGGACGAAAGAAGCTAAAAGAAATATATGGCAAGCGACTCTCTTTGAAAAGTGTAGGCATTGAACTGAAATCGGCTGACCAAACCTTTGTAGAGCAGTATGAAGCTGCTGTAAAGAAACACCTTTCCAATCCTGATTTTGATGTGGAGATGTTGTGTGAAGAGATAGGGGTAAGCCGGGCACAACTATATCGAAAAGTGAAAGCCATAACCAATCTCTCACCGGCAGAATTTATCCGCAATATAAGATTGGAATGTGCGGCAGAGTTATTGCGTACCTCCCAACAGACAGCGACGGAGATTGCAGACCAGATAGGTTTTGGCAGCTACAACCACTTCAGTGAATATTTCAAAAGTGTATATGGTGTGTCTCCTAAAATCTATAAAGACAAATACAAAAAATAGGTAAAGAACCATAAAATGGTACATTCCATCTTGAAAGTTCTGTGCAAAAGCATTAAGAATAAAATTCCAGCATAAAAGTATTACGGTTTAATGAATTATTCTTTTGATTATCAGGTTGATATGTGTTATTTTTCTTTGCAATCGTTCCCGGTGATATTAATTTTTAGTAATGGCTGAGAAAAGCTGAAAACCTATATTTGTAGGAGAAAATTGTATATAATTAAAATGAATTTATGAAAAGAATTATTCTCTTACTTACATTATGGAATGTATGTTTCGGCTTATGTATGGCTCAGAAACAATATCAGTTGAAGTCACCGGATGGAAAACTGAATATTAATATTGAAATGGGTGATAAGATTTATTACTCGTTGTTCCATGAAGGGGATCGGATTCTAAATCCATCTCCTGTTTCTATGTTGTTGGGTAATGGCAAAACATTGGGATTGAATCCTGAGGTGAAACGCATACAGAAACATGAAATTAACGAAATCATACCTGCTGCATTTTATAAATGCAAGGAAATAAAGAATGTGTGTAATGAGATGACTATTACTTTTAAAGGAGGTTTTCAGCTGAATTTCCGTGCTTACAATGAAGGGATGGCCTATCGTTTTGTAATTAACGAGAATAAGCCTTTTATAGTTGTAAATGAGGAGGTTACATTTAATTTTGATAGGGATTATATGTCTTACGTACCTTTGGTGAGAGGAGGAAAGAATAAAAAGATGGAGGAACAGTTCTTCAATTCCTTCGAGAACGTATATACACATCTTAACTTGAGTAAGATGCCTGTCAATCAGATTGCTTTTACTCCGTTAATCGTTGAGTTGAAGAATGGGAAGAAACTCTGTATTGCAGAATCGGATGTAGAAAGCTATCCGGGAATGTTTGTACGTAGTGAAGTAGGAGCAAATTCTTTAAGAGGAGTTTTTGCATCTTATCCAAAGGTGTTGGTGCAAGGTGGCCATAATAATCTGCAAATGTTGGTGAAAGAACGTGAGAACTATATAGCGAAGTGTTCCGGTAAACGGACATTCCCGTGGCGTATCGCTATTGTGTCTTCTGAAGATAAGGAATTGCTCAACAATGATTTAGTCTATAAGTTGGCTGCACCTTCACGCATGGATGACATTAGTTGGATTAAACCTGGAAAAGTTGCTTGGGAATGGTGGAATCATTGGGGACTATCAGGAGTTGATTTCAAGGCGGGTGTGAATAATGCCACTTATAAGGTTTACATTGATTTTGCAGCTAAATATGGGATTGAATATGTGATTTTGGATGAAGGCTGGGCTGTAAATCTGAAGGCGGATTTGTTTAAGGTGGTACCGGAAATCAATCTGGAAGAATTGGTGGCTTATGCTGATTCAAAGAATGTCGGACTAATTTTATGGGCAGGATATTATGCTTTTGAACGGGATATGGAGGCTATATGCAAATATTATTCAGAGCTAGGTATTAAAGGCTTCAAAGTGGACTTTATGGATAGGGATGACCAACCGATGGTCGATTTCCATTATCGTGGGGCTGCTGTAGCGGCTAAATATCATTTACTGTTGGATTATCATGGTACGTATAAACCAACGGGATTGAACCGCACTTATCCGAATGTAATAAACTTTGAAGGAGTACATGGATTGGAACAATTAAAATTTGCTGGTAGTGATAAAGTAGATCAGGTAACTTATGATGTGATGATGCCTTTTGTCCGTATGGTGGCAGGTCCGGTTGATTATACTCAAGGGGCTATGCGAAATGGTAGCAAGCAAACTTTCCGTCCTGTAAACGAGGCACCGATGAGTATGGGGACACGTTGTCGCCAACTTGCGGAATATGTGGTATTTGAATCTCCTTTATCTATGTTGTGCGATAGTCCGGTACTTTACGAACGTGAAGTTGAATGTACATCTTTTATAGCGGAGATTCCTACGGTATGGGAAGAGACAATAGCTTTAGATGGCAAGATTGGTGAATATATTGCCATGGCTCGCCGTAAGGGAAATGTTTGGTATGTAGGTACGCTCACTAACTGGGAAAAACGTTCCTTGAATATTGACCTGGATTTTTTGGGAGAGGGAGAATGGGTAGCTGAGGTTTATAAAGATGGTGTGAATGCCGGTACTGTTGCTTCTGACTATACGAAGTCGGTAATTCTTGTTCCACAAGACCGGAAACTGTCGGTTACAATGGCAGAAGGTGGAGGATGTGCACTGAAAATCTATAAAAAATAGCTATGAATATGTTGGCACGAATCAAAATTATGAGGTGGTGGATATGGTTATTCATATATATATGTAATGTGCAAGGTCTTGGTGCTCAGGAACTGCTTGCAAACGTATATGGAAGACAATACACATTGCTGAATGGTAAATGGAACGCCATAATTGATCCTTATCAACAAGGGCGTAGAACTGCTATTTATAAGAATAGGGTTTTAAGAGATAAAGCTGATTTTAAGGAGTATGCTTTTGAGGGCGGTTTGCGCTTGAATGTTCCTTCTGACTGGAATTCACAGCTTTCGGAGCTTAAGTATTACGAAGGAACAGTGTGGTATGCACGTAAGTTTGAGATAAATAGGAAATCGGACGAAAACTTGTTTCTTTATTTCGGAGCAGTCAGTTATCGTTGCAGGGTCTATTTGAATGGAGTTCAGATTGGTGGGCATGAAGGAGGTTTTACTCCTTTCCAGTTCAATATAACCAATGCGGTAAGAGAAGGAGAAAATTTTCTGGCAGTAGAAGTGGACAACACGCGTACAGTGGATGCCATTCCTGCACTTTCATTCGATTGGTGGAATTATGGTGGGATTACTCGTGATGTCATGCTTATATGTACACCTAAAGATTATATTAGTGACTACTTTATACAGTTGGATAAGTATAAACCGGATTATATTCATGCTGAGGTACAATTGTCTGCACGGAGTGTAGGTCAAATGGTAAAGATTGAAATACCGGAACTGAAAGTTGCCAGTGAGGCTTTTACGGATGAAAGAGGTTTGGCTAAAAAAACTTTCCGGGTTAGAAACTTGAAGCGTTGGTCTCCTCAGAATCCTAAATTGTATCAGGTGATTGTATCTTCGGAATCGGATAAGGTTGAGGAAAATATTGGTTTTCGCAATCTTTATGTGAAGAATACACGGATTTATCTGAATGATTCTCCGGTTTTCATGAAAAGTATTGGCTTGCATGAAGAAATAGCTCAACGCCAAGGACGTGCTTATTCAGAGCAAGATGCGGTAGCACTATTATCCGAAGCGAAGGAGTTGGGGGTAAACATGATTCGTTTGGCGCATTACCCGCAGAATGAGTATATTGTCCGTTTGGCAGAGAGAATGGGGCTTATGCTATGGGAAGAAATCCCTATCTGGCAGGGCATTGATTTTAAGAATAATGATACACGTCTGAAAGCACAAAGAATGTATGCGGAGATGTTGAAGCGTGACCGGAACCGATGTGCTCTTTCTTTTTGGGGGATTGCCAATGAGACAGTTCCTTCAGAGGCCCGCAATGCTTTTCTTAAAAGCCTGGTCAAACTATGTCGGGAGATGGATACTACTCGTTTGATAACGGCTGCTTTTGATTTGCCTAAATTAAATCCCAAGACGAACACTTTTGAGATGGAGGATTCTTTTATCGAAGAGTTGGATGTAGTTTCTATTAATAAATATATGGGATGGTACCATCGTTGGCCTATGTCGCCATCCGAAGTTCGCTGGAATATAGCCCTTGATAAGCCGCTGATATTTTCAGAGTTTGGTGGAGAAGCGCTTTATGGTCAGTCAGGTGATGCTACTGTAACAAGTTCCTGGAGTGAAGAATATCAGGAAAAACTGTATAAAGATAATTTAGAAATGTTTAGGCATATACCTAATCTTGCAGGGATTTCTCCTTGGATTCTGTTTGACTTTCGTTCTCCTTATCGTTTTCATCCGACGAATCAGGAAGGATGGAACCGGAAAGGACTGATTTCGGATCAGGGATATAGAAAAAAAGCGTGGTATGTGATGAAAGAATATTATGAATCTATAAAATAAATATATGAACAAATATAAGCTTCTGTATGCACTTGCTTTGAGTTGTATAACAACAGTGCTGCCTGCCCAACTAAAGGATTATAGCTTTAAAGTGGATTCTGTATTGAATCTTATGACTCTTCAGGAAAAGGTGGGGCAAATGATTCAATACTCGAACAATAAACTTCTCACGGGACCTGCTCTTGACAGCAGTAATCGTACTGAAGAAATAAAGAGGGGAGAAGTCGGTTCTGTCTTTAATATCATAACGGTGGAACGGGCTAAGCAATATCAGGATTTGGCTATGCAATCTCGTTTACGCATCCCCTTGCTTTTTGGGCTGGATGTTCTTCATGGATTGAAAACGATTTTTCCAATACCTTTGGCAGAAGCAGCAAGCTTTGATTTGGATTTGATGCGTAAAACAGCAAGTGTGGCTGCAGCAGAGACTTCCTCTTTGGGAATCCATTGGACTTTTGCTCCTATGGTAGATATTTCTAGAGATGCCCGTTGGGGACGTTCAATGGAAGGAGCTGGCGAGGATACCTGGTATGGTTCTCAAGTGGCAAAAGCACGCATCGAAGGGTTTCAGGGGTCTAATTATGACGAGAAGCGAACAGTATTGGCTTGTGCTAAGCACTTTGCCGCTTATGGTGCAGCAGTAGGGGGGAGGGATTATGCTGAAGTGGATATTTCGGGACATACGCTTCTGCAAGTCTATCTGCCTCCTTTTCGGGCGGCAGTAGAAGCCGGTGTAGCTACCTTTATGAATGCTTTTAATGAGATAAATGGCATTCCTGCGACAGCTCATAAGGTTTTACAAAGGGATCTCTTGAAGGGAGAATGGGGATTTAAAGGATTTGTAGTTAGCGATTGGGGATCTGTTGGTGAGATAGCTAAACATAGGATGGCTAAAGATAATAAAGATGCAGGACGATTGGCTACTATAGCAGGTTGTGATATGGATATGCATTCTATGACTTATACCAAACATTTGGTCGATTTAGTGAATGAAGGTAAAGTGGATATGGCTTTGATTGATGATGCCGTAAGGCGTATTCTTACTAAAAAGTTTGAGTTGGGGCTTTTTGACAATCCTTATTGTTATAATAATAGAGCAAAGGAAATAGAGGATAAGGAAATTGTAACAGCTAATAGACAAGTTGCTCGTGAGGCTGGTTCAAGTTCTATTGTGCTTCTTAAGAATAAGTCAGTTTTACCAGTTGCTGAAACTGCGAAGCGAATCGCATTGGTTGGTCCTTTAAATAAGGCTTCTAAAGAAATGTTGGGCAATTGGTCTGCTTTAGGAAAAGCTGAAGATGTAATAACTGTTTATGATGGACTGCGGGCTGCTTTGCCTCATGCTGAAATAACATATATAGAGGGATATGATTTGGAAACAAATGAGTTGAAAGCACTACCGAAACTGACAGAATATGATATAATTATTGTATCTGTCGGAGAACGTGCAATGGAGTCCGGAGAGGCTAAATCTAAGGTAGATATTAATGTTGATGCTAATCAGCAGTACATGGTAAAGAAGATAAAGGAAACAACGCAAAAACCTGTAATCACTTTAGTAATGGGAGGACGCCCGTTGATATTCTCTCAAATGGAACCCTATACGGATGCTATTCTTTTTACTTGGTGGTTGGGTACGGAGGCCGGTAATGCAATAGCGGATGTACTTACCGGAAAATATAATCCATCAGCGAAGCTACCTATGACTTTTCCCCGTAATGTAGGTCAATGTCCTTTGTATTATAACCATAAAAGTACTGGCCGTGCATGGACTCCCAATAATCCTTGGGTAAGCGGCTATATGGATGAGAGTGTGTTGCCTGCTTATGCTTTTGGTTATGGATTGAGTTATACAACATTTGATATTGCAGCTCCTATACTAACCAAGCAACAATATAAACCGGGAGAACATATTATATTGACAACTATAGTTAAAAATACGGGAAGTTATCGTGGAAAAGAAACTGTTCAACTATATTTACAGGACGTTGTGAGTTCTCTGACACGTCCAGTGCTTGAACTCTGTGGGATAAAACAAGTAGAATTGGCTCCGGGAGAAATTAAAGAAGTAAGATTCATTTTGTCCACAGAGGAACTTGGATTTTTTAATGCAGAAAAGAAATTTGTCACAGAACCGGGTGAGTTTAAACTTTTTGTCGGCAATAGTTCAGATAATCTGAAGACTGTAAGTTTTGAACTTATAGAGAAATGATGCTATTTTTGTTAAACTTCTATAATAACCTCATTACTGTCCACTAAAAATGGACGGGGTTAAAAATTAAATAAATTCGGTTCACGGAAACCATAGAGATCATTGACATTTTTGATATTCGATTTGTTGAAGAGGGCGCGCAAGTGTGTTTTATCGGTCAGTGAAATGCCGAGGATTTGCAAAACCTCATATATGTTCCGCTCTAATTGCATATCATGTTGCACAATTACCACTAAGCAGTAAGTGATTATGGCACAATAGATTTGGATACGAACTGCATTTCCCGATGTCCCCCAAAACTTCTTGATTTTGAAATCTTGTTTGATCCATTTGAAGAACAGCTCTACGCTCCACCTATTGCGATAAAGCAAGGAGATTGTTTGAGGGGAAGCCTCAAGATTGTTAGTCAGAAAGATGTATCTTGTGCCGTCTTTAGGGTCGGTGCAGATAACTTTCCTAATCAATTCCGGGTAATCGCGGACGCTTTTACACACTGTAAAGTGCCCGATTGCATCGGAAACGATTCCCGAAGGGAGTCTGCGTTTCCATAATTTGCGGCTTGAACCGCACGTTGGTTTTGGCTCTCAAAACGAACTTCGCACCGATGAGATTTATCTTGTATAGGTTGGCAAAATCGTTGTAACCACGGTCGAAGATATAGTGTGCATTAGGCTCATACGGTATTTCCGGCATTGCCTTGGAATCGTGAGCCAAAGCAAGTGTAATATGCACGAAGGCAGGCACTTGGGTCTCAATATCGTACAAAGTGTGCATTTTTATGCCGCCCTTGCGAGACCGGAATTTAGCCCATTCAAATACTGACAGACAGAGGTCGATTGTGGTCGAATCAAAGGCATAAACGTTACCGCCGAGTTTGAAAATACCGGTCTGTCGTTTGCATCTTGTCTGGCCAATCATGAAGAAAGCAAACTCCTCGAAGATGCGGTAGTCGAGCCGTTCGTTAGCCTTGCTAAGATTGCTAAGCGTCACAGATTTGCCCATGCCCAAATGGTACAGCTTCCGACTGTGAGCTTCCAGTGCAACAATAAGCATATGCAGACTTTCGCGATTGGATAACTGCCCATACATCAACGTAAGTAGCTGATTCCAACAAGTATAGCTCTTGACATACTTGTCGCCATTATACTTATCTACGATATGTCTGAACTTGTCGGCATTGAGGAATTGGATTAATTGGGCAAAAACGTACTTCTCTTTATTCATAACAGTCTGATTCAGACCGCTAAAGTAAATTGAAATCGTCGCATCAACAAAACCATTATAACAAACTGAATATCAATAATTTCAAAAAGATCCTGTGATTTTTAAGTGGACACTAATGTAATAACCTTTTTAAAAGAATAAAACGAATGTTGCGTATGATACGATTTATTTTCTTTCTATTGTTTCTATGCATGACAGTTGGAGTAAAAGCAGATGATTTATCTGTGATAAAAAAGAAATATATAGAAAGTATTCTTTGTACTAATTCTGATTCTCTGCTTACAACGCTGATGTGTCAAACTCCTCGTGAAAAGATTGTGGGGGACCAGATGATTGTTGAATTGATGGAGCGTTATCCTATAGAAGTGGAGTATGTTCAGAATTTAATTCATAAACTGAGTGTAGAGGGTTGTTGGTCCGACTTGGATTTTGCAAATAATGCAGCAGGGTGGGCTCCAAGAGTACACGCTTCTCGAGTTCTTGAATTAGCTAAAGTATATAGGAACCCGAACCATGTTCTATATAAATCTCAGGAAGTGGCAGAGGCTATTCATAAAGCATTAGCTTATTGGTTTCAAGTAAAGCCGATTTCTTCTAATTGGTGGTATAATGAGATCGGTATTCCCAAGGTGCTAGGAGCAGCATTCATATTGTTTGAAGACCAGATGTCTGAACAGGAAAAAAGTGGAGCCCTTGAGGTAATGGATAAAGCTAAAATTGGCATGACTGCTCAAAATAGAGTATGGCTGGCTGGCAATGTAATTGTAAAAGGCTTGTTATTAGGGGATATTCAGATGATACAGAGAGCGAGAGATGTTATAAATAGTGAGATAAAAATGGCTTATGGAAAGGCTGAAGGCATCAAAGCAGATCAAAGTTTTCATCAACATGGGCCTCAGCAGCAGGCGGGGAACTATGGTGCAGCCTATTTGGCTACAATGAGTTTCTGGGCATATATTCTGGATGATACGTCATTGGCTCTTGAACAAGAGCATTTTAAAATTATCAGTGATTATGTGAATACTGGTGTTAGGAGAATCTTGTGGAAAAATAAGATGGATATCAATAATCTTGGTCGTCAACTTTATAGACAGGCACAACGGCATAAGAGCTTTTCTACATTATTTTCAGTAAATGCATTGGCTGGTATTAATAGCAACAATAATAATGCTTATCAAGCACTTATTGATGAGAATTTGGGAAAGACGCCAGTAGGTCTATTGGGGCAATATCATTTTTGGAAGTCGGATATTACTATTCATCGCTGTTCGGATTGGATGGCGTCTCTTAGAATGGCATCTGATAGGGTAATTGGTACAGAATCGGGTACTGATAATGTGAAAGGCTATTACTTGGCAGATGGTGCGCTATATACTTATGTGGATGGAGAAGAATATACAGATATATTTCCTTGTTGGGATTGGAGAAAAGTCCCAGGAGTGACTTGTTATCAAGAGGATAAACGTGTGCATGTGATGGGATGGCTTGAAAAGCAAAATAAGGGTTCGTTTGTAGGTAATGTGAATGACGGTAATGTAGGCATGACTTCAATGGAATTGGTTCGTGATGGACTTTATGCAAAAAAGGCATGGATATTTACTTCGGATTATGTCTTGTGTCTTGGTGCAGATATTCATTCGGATAGCAGCTATTTGGTAAATACGTCTATTGAACAGGCACTACTAAAAGAAAAACTCTTGCATTTGGAAAATGGTAAATGGAATACGGTGAAAGATGTCTGTTTTTCAGCAGATAAACCCGAGCGTTTCTTTCATCATCAAACGGGGTATATTGTGCTTGATGGAAAAGGAAGAGCTTTTTCCGAAAAGAGAACTGGCCTATGGAATAACATTATGAAGATTTATCCTAAAAGTGAGCAGATAACGCAAAATATCTATACGCTTTATTTCGATCATGGAACACTTCCACAGGATGCTTCTTATCAGTACATGATACTTCCCGCCAGCTCTCCCGAGCAAGTCAGACGTTTTGATTTGTCCTCTTTTAAAGTAATAAGTAATACATCACAATGTCAAGCTGTACAGATTGATAAAGAAACTTATTTGTTGGCGATGTATGATAAGGGAGAAGTTACTTTATCCAAAAAAGTGAAATTTGAGAGTGATAGGAAAGGACTTTTTATTTTACGTATCAATGCTAACGGTTGGAAGGTGTACGTATCAGATCCTACTCAACGTGAAAATATTTTAGTAGTGGCGGTTAATGGAGAGAAGAAAGAAGTAAAGTTGCCGGATGGGGAATTAAAGGGAACTGTTATTCAAATAGGAAATGAATTCCAATAGAATAGTTAGCTTTAATTATAAAGTATTTCTATGGGAAAAGGTTGTGCTAGGAGAATAGTCACAACCTTTTCTTTTGGATGTATTCAAATTCATCTTTTCCGGATAATGATAACACTTTTGTTTGCTTTCCGATATTTTTTCATTATTTATTTCTACATTTGTAGCGTTAACACGGACTGTGTAAAGGATATGCAAACCTTATTAAACGACATAGAATTAGATATTCAGGAATTGAAATGTTTAATGCAGGCCATTTCAAGTGATGCCAATCCGACATTGAAGATTGTGGCAAAACGGAATATCCAGCAGATGAAGGCACGCTTGGAGGCGTTGCAAGAACTGCTTGAGGAGGCGCCAACGGCTGTTGTGCCGCCCCTGGAGGAACTCCCTGCTGTTACTACTCCTTTGACCGGACCGGCTTCTCCGGTTGAACCGGTCGTCCCTGATACAATGAAGCTGGATTGTGAAGAACCGGAAACTGTTCATACGGCTGAAGCGCTCCAGACTGTTGTAGCTTCGGCATCTCCTATTTTGGCAGAACGCATCAAGCCTGCCAAGGACTTGAGACATGCCATCAGTCTGAACGATTCATTCCGTTTTGTCCGCGAGCTGTTCGCAGGCGATGCTGCACGGATGAATGAAGTGGTACGACGTTTGGGTGAGGCTCCTTCTTTGGACAAGGCTATGGATATTTTTGCTTCGGAAGTACACCCGGATGAAGAAAATGAAGCCGCCGTCGATTTTATGGAACTCCTCAAAAAATATTTCAGCTAAACAACCGATAAGTATGGGAAAACTTTATGTAGTACCTACCCCGGTAGGAAATTTGGAAGATATGACATTCCGTGCTATCCGGACTCTGAAAGAAGTGGATTTGATACTTGCTGAGGATACACGTACCTCCGGCATATTGCTGAAACACTTCGAAATAAAGAATGCGATGCAATCTCACCATAAATTTAATGAACATAAAACGGTTGAAAGTGTTGTTAATAGAATAAAGGGGGGAGAAACTGTAGCTTTGATTTCGGATGCAGGTACGCCGGGTATATCCGACCCGGGCTTTCTGGTAGTCAGAGAGTGTGTGCGTAACGGCATCGAAGTGCAATGCCTGCCGGGAGCGACAGCTTTTGTACCGGCATTGGTGGCTTCCGGACTGCCGAATGAGAAGTTCTGTTTTGAAGGTTTCCTTCCACAGAAGAAAGGAAGGATGAGCCGCCTGAAGGCATTGGCCGAGGAGCGTCGTACCATGGTGTTCTATGAGTCTCCCCACAGATTGGTAAAAGCTTTGACGCAGTTTACCGAACATTTCGGTGCCGAACGTCAGGCTTCTGTTTCGCGGGAAATCTCAAAGATGCACGAAGAAACGGTGCGTGGAACGCTTACAGAATTGATTGAACATTTCACGGCGAACGAACCGCGCGGTGAAATTGTGATTGTAGTAGCAGGAATAGACGATTAAATAACTTCATTAACCAAACGTAAAACGAAAGCGTATGAAAAAGTTAGCAGTTTTAATTGTATGCGCGGCTGTAATGGCTTCGTGTGACAGCTTCTCTGGTGGCAGTAAGAACCAGCTGAAAGCTGAAAATGATTCTTTATTGATGGAACTGACTCAGCGTAATGCTGAATTGGACGAGATGATGGGCACTTTCAATGATATTTCAGAAGGATTCCGCCAGATTAATGCAGCGGAGAGCCGTGTGGATTTGCAACGTGGCGCTGTGGCGGAAGGCTCTTTGAATGCCAAGCAGCAGATTGCGTCGGATATTGAGTTTATCCGTAAGCAGATGGAAGAGAACAAGGAGCAGATTGCCAAACTGCAGTCCATGCTGAAGAACAGTAAGAATAACTCTGCCCAGTTGAAGAGGGCTGTGGAGTCCCTGACTCAGGAGTTGGTGGCAAAGACCCAGCGTATCGAGGAATTGCAGGCTGAGCTGGCTTCCAAGAATATCCGTATCCAGGAACTGGATGCTGCCGTAACCGGTTTGTCTACTGAGAAAGAAGAATTGACTGCCGAAAATGAGGCGAAGGCTCAAACCGTTGCCGAACAAGATAAGGCACTCAATACGGCTTGGTTTGTATTTGGTACGAAGAAAGAGTTGAAGGACCAGAAGATATTGACAAATACCGGACTTTTCAAAAAAGGCCAGGTGCTGAAAGATTCTGATATCAACAAGGACTACTTTACACAAGTGGATATCCGTACGACAAAAGAGATTAAACTATACTCTAAAGATGCTGATATCTTGACTACTCATCCCGCGGGCTCTTATGCGTTGGAGAAGGATGATAAAGGACAGTTGACTTTGAAGATTACAAATCCGAAAGACTTCTGGAGTGTGTCCAAGTATTTGGTAATCCAGGTAAAATAATACTGTTATAGACTGATACAGAACGGACGCAGGTTATTGGAATTGATAATCTGCGTCTATTTTTATATATCCCTTTCCTTTAAATTATGGCATCCCAATATAAGAACCTGTTTTTTGACCTGGACGATACGCTTTGGGCATTTTCCCTTAATGCACGCGATACATTCGAAGAGATGTATCAGAAGTATGATTATGACCGTTTCTTTCGGTCTTTCCAGCATTTCTATACACTTTATCAGTATCGCAATGTAGAGCTATGGGAAGAATACGGTAGGGGGCAGGTCAGTAAGGAAGAGTTGAACCGCCAGCGTTTCCTATATCCTCTGGAGGCAGTAGGGGCGAGGGATGCAGCTTTGGCCGAGGCTTTTTCTGATGATTTCTTTTCGGTCATTCCCACAAAAAGCAGGCTGATGCCGCATGCGTATGAGGTACTGGAATATTTGGCAGAGAAATACAACCTCTATATCCTTTCCAATGGTTTCCAAGAGCTGCAATGTCATAAGATGCGTTCGGCGGGTATCGACCGCTTTTTTAAGAAGATTGTTCTCTCTGATGACATCGGTGTCTTGAAGCCTTGGCCTGAAATTTTTCATTTTGCCCTTTCTGCCACACAATCCGAGGTGCGTGATTCTTTGATGATAGGCGATAGTTGGGAAAATGATGTGATAGGAGCCAAAGGAGTGGGTATGCACCAAGTGTTTTATAATGTAACCGGGAAGGAAGAACTGCCTTTTCAACCGACTTATCATATCAGTAATCTGAAAGAATTGATGCAGATTCTGTGACATTGAAATTTTTAGTTGTACTTTTGTCTGCAGAAACGTATATTATACAGCTATGGACACAATCTTACCTTTCGCTCTACTTTGTTTTACCTCCTTCTTTACGTTGACAAACCCTCTCGGCACCATGCCGGTGTTTTTGACCATGACGCATGGAATGACAGACCGTGAACGGCAGTCGGTAGTATCGCGCGCCACTTTGGTTGCCTTTATAACAATTATGGTCTTTACGTTTGCAGGGCAGTTCCTCTTTAAGTTCTTCGGTATCTCTACCAATGGTTTCCGTATTGCCGGTGGAGTTATTATCTTTAAGATTGGCTTCGATATGCTGCAAGCCCGTTATACCCCAATGAAGCTGAAAGACGAGGAAATCAAGACTTATGCCGATGATATTTCCATTACTCCTCTTGGTATTCCGATGCTTTGTGGTCCAGGTGCCATAGCCAATGCCATTGTGCTGATGCAGGATGCCCACACCATTCAGATGAAAGGAGTTCTTATAGGAATGATTGCCTTTATTTATCTGATTACCTTTTTCATATTGCGTGCTTCCACGCGGTTGGTCAAAATCCTGGGTGAGACGGGAAACAATGTGATGATGCGCCTGATGGGACTTATCTTGATGGTTATTGCCGTTGAGTGTTTTGTCAGCGGAGTGAAACCTATATTGGTGGATATATTGAAAGAAGGAGGCATACCATCACTGGCACACCTCCTCTAAACACTTTATTTATAAAAACACATTGGGAAAATTCCCAAGTTTCTTTAGGCTACTATTGATTAATAGCCTGGATTTTGTTCTATGTTCGGATTGGCATTGATTTCACCGACGGGAATCAACGGGAGCGCTTTCTTGGAGTCGCGGTTGAATGTACGCGCTTCTTCGCTCAGTACGTCGTGCCATCCTCTGTCATTAACGTCCGTGTAGCGTGTAACGGTTTCACCTCGGCGCATAACATCGAAGTAGCGCTGTCCTTCACCTACAAGTTCCTTGCGGCGTTCGATGTATATGCGGTCTAATGTGATGTTTCCGCTGGTTACTTGTTTGCTTTCATCCGTTGTGCGGTTGGAGATGATATCGTTCAGCAAGTTGGCAGCCTTGTTCTTGTCTCCGGCTTGGAAAGCTGCTTCTGCTGCTGACAAGTAAACCTCTGACAAACGCAGCAATGGGACATTGGAGTAACGTACATCTCCGTTTACAGCAGGCATTTTGTTGATGTAAACTTTACGTTTGTCAAATCCTCCTGCTGCCGCTGCCAATAATATGTCGTTACGGATGTCTGCCGGGTCGGATGTAAGCATGTCAGAGAAGTCTTTTGTGACAATTACATCTCCATATCCGGGAGAAGCGCCAGCCTTGTCTGCATATAAGTAGGCAATACCTTCACGGTCTGTCCAGTCAGTATTGTTGTTGATGGAAATCTCGAACATGATTTCTTTTGAATGATTGGCATCACTTTTGCTCCATGCAGCAACATATTCTGACGGTTCCCAAAGTTTGTAAGACGAGTTTGATATGATGTCTTCAGCTACGGATAAAGCCTTGCTCCATTCGCCTTTTGTCATATATACACGTACCTGCAAGGCTTTGGCAGCCCAAAGGTTGACATAACCCACTTCATTAGTTTTGGGCAGTGCATTTGAGTTGATTGCATCTGTCAAATCCTTTTCAATAGCCTCATAACATTGGGCTACCGTGCTGCGGCTTGGCTTTTCTGTCGATTCTAGTGGGGAGGTAGCGATGGGCACACCGAGTGAGCTGCCTTGATCTACCGTATAAGGTTTACCGTAGATACGTGTAAGGTCAAACAGTGCCATGGCGCGCAGAACTTTTGCTTCTGCATCATATTGGTCAATAGTGGCTTTTGCCTCTGCCGCGTCGGTCAGGTTGCCACTTTCTGCTGCCTGAATCAGACGGTTGGCGCGTGCTATGACTACATAAGGCATCTGCCATACGGCTGTTGAGGTGGTGAAATTGTCGGCAGTTGTATATTCCATATAATAGTAGAAGTTTGCTCTTCCACTTCCACCGTTATATTCATATTGGATATCTTCCCCTCTCATGTCACCGTATACGAACATGAGGCGTCCATAATAATTAATCAGGCTACTGTTACCTTTAACGGCAGCATAAAGTCCCGTCCGCACATTGGCCAAATCATCGCTGTTCTTGATTGCGGTTTCAGCATCTATTCCGTCTGCGGGTGACTGATCCAGCCAACTGTTGAGGCATGATGAAGTGCTGACTGCCATAGCTGCGCAAAGCGTTGCTGTGTATAATGTCTTTAATATTTTCATTTTCGTATCTTTATTAGTTAGAAATTCAATTCTATTCCGAATGTATATGTTCTCAATGCCGGAGTCTCAAATGTGCATAGTCCGTCTACACGCATTTCCGGATCTACAAATAAGTCTTTAGATTTCCATGTAAGCAGGTTGGACCCCGAGAAGTAAATTCTTGCCTTGCTAAGTCCAAGCTTGTTGATATAGTTTTGCGGAATGCTTACACCTAATGTGAGGTTCTTCAGACGTAGATAATCAGTAGGCATCAGCCAGCGTGAAGACAGTGAAGCTGCGCTTCCATATTCAAATTTAGGCAATGTGGCATTCGTATCGCCCGGGCCCGTCCACATCTTTGAGATGTCGTAGTATGTCGGTACGGCACCACCGTATAGATGTGAACCGCCATTGGAGTGCTGCCAAGTGGAGTAGTCAAAAGCATCACCACCCAATGAATAAGTGAAAGTGAAGCCCAAGTCAATAAACTTCCATTTGAGGTTGTTGGTAAGACCGCCTTCTATACTAGCCTGATGCTTGCCTACAATAGTTTTGTTGGCTTCAGAGATATTTGTAGTAGTCTTGCGGGCGTTCTCTGTTCCGTCATTCAGATAGAACATTTCTTTACCGGTCTCAGCGTCGACTCCGGCGTATTCATAAACATAGTATGAATAGTAAGGTTCGCCTACACGGTGAATCAGCGGTCCTGATACGATTTCATTCTGCTGGCCATCCAATTTAGTCAGTTTGTTGCTGTTGTGTGCCATGTTCAGAGAAGTGGTCCACGTGAAATCCTTGTTTCTGAAATTGGTTGATGTAATGGTCAACTCAAAACCGGAGTTCTTCAGTGAACCGATGTTTTGCGGGGTGGTATACCCATAATTGCCATCATAATATCCGCCGACTTGTGATACGGGGAGGTCATATATAAGGTCGCTGGTTTTACGCTGATAGTAGTCGAATGTTACAGAGATACGGTCGATGAATGAAAGGTCGAGACCGATATTCCATGTTTTGTTCTTTTCCCATTTCAGGTCCGGGTTTGCAATTCCGACGATTGACATTCCTGACTGTCCATTGTATATGATTCCGTATTTATAAAGATTCATATAAGCGTAATAGTCTGATGGTTGCGTTCCGTTTACACCGTATGACACACGGAGCTTTCCATCTGTCAATACACTCTTGACAGGATTCAGGAAACTTTCGTCTATGAATCTCCATGCTCCGGAAACCGACCAGAAACTTCCCCAACGGTTTTCTCTTGCCAGACGTGAACTTCCGTCGGTACGATAGCTGAGACCGAGATAATATCTGTCTGCGTAGTTATAATTGGCACGTCCGAGGAACGAAGTCATGCGATAGCTCTGTCTGTTGGTTTCGGCACTTGTTGAACCGGCATTTGTCAATTCGTACAAATCACCCGGATAGTCTTGGCCTGCCATGTAGTTGAAAGCATATTCCGTATCTTGTGTTTCAAAACCAAGCAGGGCGTCAATATTGTGCAGACCGAAAGAGTTGATGTAAGAGAGCTGGGTTTGTGTATTCAGCTGGTCATTACGATTGACAATGCGCTGCATGACACCACCTGGAGCGCCATTGTTTGAGTGTCTGTCCCAAAGAACATCATTGGTACCTTGTGCGTAATCATAAGCAATCTTTTCACTTAAATTCAACTTGTCCCAAATATTATAGGTCAACTTGATTGTATTGAATGCCTTCATCAGGGTATAAACGTCGGAGCTGTGTTCTCTTTCATACAAAGGATTGACTCCAAATATGCCGCAACCATTGTTTAATGTGCCGTCTTCATTATAAGGGGTTGATGAGGGGCTCTGGAAGAATGCGTAATTGGCCACAGGCCCATCATAGGAGGTCGCTTCATTGGTTTTGTTTTGTCTTACTTTTGAGAATTGGCTTGTAACTTGAACCTCAAAGTCTCCAAACTTATGAGTGAGGTTTGCATTACCAGTGAAACGTTCCAGACCTTGTTTGTAAATGATACCTTCCTGATTGGTATAAGCGGCTGAGGTGTAGAATTTGGTACGGTCGTTGCCGCCAGATACGCTCAGCTGGTAGTTCTGATGAGAACCGTTACGGAAAAGCAGGTCTTTCCAATCCGTCCATCCGGTTGAGGGTTTTGAAGCGAAGTCCTCGATGTTCTGGTCTGCAAAAGTTGCGGCATCTGCATCGGACATGTTTCCGCTGTATAATCCATAATTCTTGAGACCGGTCCATAAGAGTTCGCGGCGTGAGTCACCGTCGAGCATAGGACGATAATCTATTGCCATGTTTGAAAAACCCCAGTCAGAGCGGAAACTTACATTTGTTTTACCTTGTTTTCCGCTTTTCGTCGTAATGACCACAACACCGTTAGCAGCACGCGAGCCGTAAAGAGAGGCAGCCGCCGCATCTTTGATAACTGTGATAGACTCGATGTCATTGGTATTGAGTGAAGACAGAATATCAGTTCCTGCATCACTATAAGTGAACTCGGATAAGTCTCCACTTGTGACCGGTGTTCCGTCAATAACATAAAGCGGATTGTTTCCGGCATTGATGGAACCCATACCACGTACACGGATACTGCTTACAGAACCCGGATTACTTGAACTTGAGCCAAAAGTAACACCAGCGACATTACCAGAAAGCTTGTCGGCAACAGAAAGAACAGGTACATCTTCCAAGGTGGAAGTGTTTACAGTAGAAGCAGCTCCGGTAAATGATGCTTTTTTAAATGTACCGTAACCGGTAACCACAACCTCTTCAAGCAGCTCAGAATCGGATTTCAAAATTACCTTTACATGAGGTTTAATCGTTACTTCTTGGGTTTGCATACCAACAAACGAAATCACCAGAGTTTTCGCGGAACT
>NZ_OBMS01000038.1:0-17685 GCF_900217715.1 Bacteroides sp. AR29 | reverse complement strand
CAACGATTAAGTCTCGCAGGCTCTCACGGTTACTCAGTTGTCCAAACATCATCGCGAGCATCTGATTCCAGCAAGTGAAATGTTTCACATATCGGTTGCCACCATACTTGCGAACATAGTTGTTAAACTGAGTCCTGTTCAGAAAAGCGGTTAATTGAGAGAATACGTATTTGTCTTGGAACATAGCAGCCATTTGTATTAGACTGCAAAGTTGCAAAATCAAGTCCGTTTCATTTCAAAAAACCGTGTAATTGACTATATTTCAATAATTTCAAAGAACTATTTATCCACTTTTACGGGACAGTAGTGATATGAATTATGAACTTCTTAGAATTAGTAAAAGAACGCCATTCTGTTAGGCATTATGCACAGCAAGTGGTAGAAAAAGAAAAACTGGACTATATTTTGGATTGTGCTCGTTTGGCTCCTTCGGCAGTCAATAAACAACCGTGGACATTTATTGTAGTACAGAGCGATTCCCAAAAACAGAAATTAGCCAAGTGCTATCCGGCAAAATGGTTTACGGAAGCTCCTGTATATATTGTTGTCTGCGTAAATACTGATATTGCATGGAAACGACAGTTTGACAATAAAAACCATGCTGATATTGACGGGGCTATAACTACTGAGCATATTTGTTTAGCAGCAGCAGAACAAGGGTTAGGAACTTGTTGGGTATGCAATTTTGATGTTGCGATGTGTAAGGAAAATCTTGATTTAGAAGCATATATTCAACCTATAGCAATAATTCCCATTGGCTATCCAATTAGCAAAGAACATCAACTATCTACGAGAAAGGAAATTAATGAAATTGTTTCATATATATAAATTAGGAAATGAAAAAGAAGATATTATTTGTTGTTACCAGTCATGATAGATTGGGAAATACCAATAATCCAACAGGTTATTATTTATCAGAAGTAAGCCATCCTTGGTTTGTTTTGATAAGTGCTGGGTATGAGATAGATTTTGTAAGTCCCAAAGGTGGTAAAGCTCCAGCAGAAGCAGTCGATTTGACAGATGAAATAAATAAAGCGTTTTGGGAAAACTCGGTTTATCGATTTAAAATAGAGCATACATTAAATCCCAAAGAAGTTAATCCTGTAGAATACATTGCAGTTTTTTATGCTGGGGGACACGGAGTTATGTGGGATTATCCTAATAACCAAGATTTAGGAAGAATAGCTCAAACAATTTATGAAAATGGGGGTGTTGTAAGTGCTGTCTGTCATGCGCCAGCAGCTTTATTGAATGTAAAATTATCAAATGGAGAGCTATTAATCAAGGGTAGAAAAATAAATAGTTTCACGAATGAAGAAGAAAAATTCCTTAATACAGATTCAATAGTACCATTTATGCTTGAAACAGAACTAAAAAAAAGAGGTTGTCTTTTTGAAAAATCCGGTTTGTGGAAGTCACATGTTACAGTAGACCATAGAATTATAACAGGGCAAAACCCTCAATCTGCCTTAGAGGTGGGAAAAGCTATTTTGCAAGAATTAGGAAATCTATAAAATTGAAGCAATATAGTGAGTTTCTTTATTTTTAGGATAATAAGGAATACTCACTATATTCTTAGTTATAGCAATTAATATGAATAAATTATTACAACAGAAGTTTTTTCGATTATTATCGGAATACTCACAACGTAAAGTTTCTGCATCGGAGTTTACAGAAGCTATTGAGGAATTGGCTACGCATGTAGCCAATTTTAGTATCAACGAACAGGATTATAGCGTATCACTGCGTTATTTTTCCTTTGGTTTGCACCGTCTTAAATCGTATCGTGTACGGTTTGAGCAAGAAAAAAATGCCCTATCTGCATCTAATTGATGAAGCGATTGGACTTTTGAACACTGAAATACGCCTTATCGAGTGGCGTATCAAATACCCGGAACAGCTACAACAACGTACTAATAAACAGCTCCTTTCTCCTCTATATCTCGCTGACAAAACGACCCTTATCAACATCATGGAAATGGTAAGCGGTCTGTTCCTCTCCAAAGACATCGTGTATCAGAACGGCAAGCCCGCCTACTTGGTGGACTTGGCGAAAGCCTTTGAATGGCTGTTCAACATCAGGATAGGCGACTGTTACCAAAAACATGAGGACGTGATAAAACGCAAGCCGGGCAAGCTGACAGAGTTTCTTAATGGACTGGCAGAACTTATCAAAAAGGAACATGACAAGAAAGGATATAGATAATCAGTTACTTATGATTTATTTATAGGGGATTCCATTAGTTCCCCTATAATTTCTTTGCACCTGTTTTCTGAACTTTGCTTCATCAATCGATTGACAGACAAGAATGTATAATCAGAAAAATGAAGCAATCATGTATATAGACAATGACGATTTCAGCGTATGGATGCAGAAGCTGTACGCCAAACTGGAAGAACTCTGCAAGGATGTACGGGTACTGCGCAATGCCGACAGGGTGCTGCCCGAAGATGACAACCTGCTGGATAATCAGGACTTGTGCCTGCTGTTCAAAGTAAGTATCAAGACCCTGCAACGCTACCGGGCTATCGGTGCGCTGCCGTACTTCACAATCAGCGGAAAAGTGTACTACAAGGCTTCCGATGTCCGGGAGTTCATCAAGGAACGGTTCAGCGTCACCACGCTACGCCAGTTCGAGAAAGAACACTGCACGAAGAAAAAGAAGTGAATTAGAAAGCCGGGGCGGTTCTGCTCCGGCTTCGCTTTGGATTTATGGTTTGCCTAATTTGTCGGCTTTCTCCCTTAGCTGCTCGGCTTGCTCGTTCAACAGCCTTGCCCGTTCCAACGCTTCCGCCTGCTTCCTGCTGCGGTATTCAAAGCCTTTCACCGAATCGGTCAGGCTTCGGATGAAAGCGTTGTCCCGTTCCCGGCTGAACTTCGTTTCCAGCAAATCAAGGCTGCTGCCGTCTGCCTTTCCTTTCATCAGGATATAGCGGTATTTTATATCATTGTCCTGTAACCGTTGCATTCTTTGTATAAACCGCACATTCAATGCAAGCGACACAAGACAAATGATTATCCCTGCTGAAAGAAGAAAGAACTTGGGTTTCAAATAGGGAGTTACCCGGTATGTCAGTTTGCTGTACCATGAAGCGGGTGTTATTTCTCCGGCTGGTGTATCATCAGCCGGGAACAACACCTTTAACCGCTCCTTGAAATATCGGTGCGAGGTCACGATAAGCCCCTTTATATCTTCAAGGTCTTGTTTTTGGTTCTCGGACTGCCCTTTTCCAATACTGCCGATTTGGTTTAGAATCTCCTGCACCATGTTTTCAGTAATGCCGGATTTACCTTGCATTTCCGAAATGCGCTGTTCGATAACGTCCAGTCGGTTAATCGTTTCCTCCCGGCTGGCTGGCGTTATTTGCTTCTCCTGCCGTTCTTTCAGTTCCGTAACCATAGAGAGAAGCCCCTCCAAAATTAAATTTTCTTCCATGTTCCTATAATTTTAAGTGTCGTTTCTTTTTCTTCTTTTTTCTTTCACCGGGATTGTCGGGCGTTTCATCAGCCGGAGAGGACGGGGCGGAGAACAGACCGCCCAAGCCTGCCAGTAACGGACTGTCGGCTTTGCCCGGTGTCTGCCTGGCTCCTGAACAGGTGCGGAAACCGTCTGTCGGTTGCTTCCGGTAGTGTTCAGCCCCGCATCCCCGAAGCATTTATCCAGCTTGGAGAAACTGAAACTGCGGTCTATCTCCGAACCCTTGAACGTATATTCGCCTTTGGAAAAGGATATGCCCTGCACTTCGCCAGCTTGTCCCCTGTACTTGAAATGAATCCCGATACCCTTTTCTGCCAGCCGGGTTTGTAACTGCTGCCAGTTCCTTGATTTCCCGATTTCATCCTTTACGGCATTGTAAATCTCGTATTTGGATTTGTCCGGTTCTCTCAAACGGTGCTGCTTTACATGCTCCTTGCCTTTAGCGAAATAAAGCCCGTGTTTGGTTTTCAGCTTCTTGCATACCTGTTCGTTGCGGTACATGTCGTTCCTGTCCGAAATGGTCTTGCCGTTGTTGTCTATGCGGTTGAACACGATATGCACGTGCGGGTGTTCCCGGTCTTGGTGGCGCACGATGATGTACTGCGTATCAGTGATTTTCATTTCACGCATGTACTCCTGTGCAAGCTGTACCATTTTCTCGTCTGTCAGCTTGGGTGCGTCCACCGGGGAATAGCTTAGCGCAATATGTCCGACAGGCTTTTTCAGGTCGGGATTCATCCCGGCTTGCAGTATGAAACTGCGTATGATGTCCCGGTTGCTTTCCGCTAACACTCCCTCCGCATGAAGCAAGGTTGCCTGTTCCTTGCCGAGTACATAGTTCACGCAGCCTTTAAATCCGCTTCCCTTTCTTATTTTTCCAATCATCCGACAGTTGGTTTATGATTTCGACAATCCTGTTTTTGAGTTTCACCAGTTCCACCGCCACCAGTGCGAACCCTCCGGCATTCGCCCGGTGCGCCAGCTGGTTGATGTTGTTGGCTTCGCCCGCCAGCTTGCGGATAGTGTCCGCATCCTGCCTGTTCAGCCGGGGCGTTACCTCTGCCGAAACGACCGCCTGCCGGACGTACTCGCTGACACGCAGCCCGGCTTCCCCGGCTCGCTTCCTGATTGCGTAGAACTGTAACTCGGTCAGCTTCGTGCTGACTACCTTTTGATATTTGTTTACCCGGTTCTTTGCCGGGCGACCTCCCGATTTATTCCTTGTCTCTGTCATACGTTTTTGCTTTTAGGTGGTATCTTAAAAATTGCGACCAACGGGAGAAATTTTCTTTGCTACCAAGCAAAGCAAGGTGTTTCGGTAAACCGAAACATAACCTTGCTCTCCCTAATCACACAGCCTGCCGTCGGTTCATGCCGCCAGCCTTGCAGGTCACATCCTTAGCCCTCTCTTTCTTTTTTCACCCGGATTTTGTCTGTTGCCCTGCTCCGGTTGGGATATGTTGCCGGGCTGCTTCATCCTGCTTTCAAAGCCCCGCTTTTCCGGCTGGCTTGCCTTTATCCCACGCAGATAGTCGTTCAGGTCATTGTGACCGCTGTACAGGTGTGATGCGTCACGTACACGCCATTTGTATTCCTGCCTTATGGCTTCAACCGCTTTCCTGCCTGCCTCGTCATTGTCAAGCATACAGTGTATATGCCCGTAACCAGCCAGCGGATATAAGGCTTTATCTACGTTGGCGGTGGAGTTCAGGATAACGTAATCCTGCCAGTCGGTACAGGGCATACCCGGGCTTTTCTGTTGCCGGATAGTGAGGAATGAGAGGAAATCCATAAAGCCCTCGAACACGAAACAGGTATCTCTCGGCTCTCCCTTTTGCCTTATGTGGGTGATGTCTTTCGATGTGCTGCCCTTGAAACGGGGATTGCGAAGCTCGTAACCTCCTGAATCATTTTTGAACGCCAGCGCAAAATAAGGCTTCCCACCGATGCGGTAATACATCTCCTGCACGTATGGGGCTACCGTTCCGGGGGAAATCCCCCTTTCCTGCAAGTATCGCATGAGTGCCGGATTCTGTAACGGCTGTATTCTGCGTATCTCTATCGGGCTGGCTGCCTGCCTTTTCGTGTCCCTTTCGGGCAGGTCTTTCCCGTGGAAGGAAAAAGAGGTAGTGTCGCCCTGCTCCAGTCGGCAGATAGCACCGTAGGCGTTGCACCCGTTCTGCTTCATCACAAGGTCGATGAGCGTCCCGCCCTCGCCAGTTCCGTAGTCACACCATAGATTGGCGTTATAATCCACCTTGAAACTCGGTGTGTTGTCCTCCCGTAAGGGGCTGCGGTACATCCCGTAACTTCCCTTTTCCGTGACGGGCTGGATTCCCAAAGAGTTCAAGTAATCCTTGATACTGATATTGTTGGCTTCCTTGTAGGTCATAATCTTTATTTTTTTATTTAACGATAGTAATAATGAAGCAAGAAGCGAGTAAGAAGAAGCACGGGGCACTACTACATCTATCTTTTTCTTTTTCAACGGATTGTAGTACATGTAGTAACATAGTAATTATTTATCCTTTAAAAAAGGAATAAATATATTCTATATATTATATTGCCGTTTTTTCTTTTTCCCGGATTTTCCAAAAGTTTGGGATTCTATCTTACTTCATACTACATAATTGGTAAACTACTGTTTATTAAATTGTTATGTATGTATCAAACAATATGTAGAAGCTACTACATTCCGGTTCTACCCGTAATCATCCCCTGTACGGGAAGCCGGAACGGGCTTTATCCTGTACCCGTATACCGGATAATGGTTGTTGTTGATGCGCTTCTGTACCCGCTTGAAACCGATTTTCCGCAATGATTCGCCCAGCCTTTTTTCGGATAGCTGGACGGGGGATATATTACGCAGGTATGCGAGTACCTGTGCCGTTGTCATGAAGAACAGGGCTTCTTCCTCCTCTGTCGGCTTCTCAAAGTATTGTGTCAGCATCTCAAACTCGATTGTCTGTACCTCAAATTCCGCATTTGTCAGGTGCAGTTCTTCAATCTCCGCATCATTGAACCAGTAGCGCACGCCCTGACGGTACAGGTACATGATTTCGGAATAGACGTTATCCATGCGGATGCTTTCTGCCGTGGGCTTGTCTATGTGCAGCACCTCGAACGGCAAAAAACGCCTGCTGCCTGTCGGGTCGGTCAGGAACTCGTTGCCGTTCACCGAAGCCATGAAGCTGGCGAGGTGGGGGTATTCCTCTATGTAAATATCATACGGTCTGCGGTACTTCACCGCCGGGGTGGTGATAAGGTTCTTCAATGCGTTCTCGTTCTGCTTGTTGAGTTCCTTTAGCTGGTCGTCAATGTTGATGAACAGGTATTCGGCTATCAGTGTCAGGATGTCTTTGCCCTGCGGGTCTATCTTCCCGGTGAACAGGTAGTTCTTAAGCGGTGTCGGGCAAAGGTTGTCCAGCCACCACGATTTGAACTGCCCCTGCCTATCTCCGGTCAGCACCAAACAAGTATGGTTCTGACACCCCGTGTCGTTCATCGCGTTGGCTACCACACCGATAAGCCATTTCGTGAAATATTCCTCCCATTTGCCGGGGTTGGCTACCTGTACCGTGTTCAGAAGCCTGCCGATATGCCCGTGTTCGGCAGGATTCAGTAAGGGCAGGGCGTTGAAATACTCCTGTATGGGGTGAGCCTTTCTTGCGAAGTCGCTTTCCAGTATCATGCGTATGTTGTCGGTCGAGGTGGCAATGTCAGCCGTTGCGTCCAGCCTGCGCCTGAAAGTGTTCAGGGCGAATTTTGTAACGGGCTGGTACAAGTCCGAAGAACACGCAGCCCGGTATTCCGTCCGGCTCTTTACGGTGTTGAACCGGAAATCATACAGGACGTTCAACAGGCTTTCGATGCGCTCGTTCTTCGACTGCCAACCCTCGATATGCCGTGTTTCATCATCTCTTTTCTTTTTCATCGGGAAGTCTGTTAGAAGCCGGGACATACTGCTGTTGCATCCATTTTTTGAGTTCCTCCATGTCGAAACGCAGGGTACGCCCACGCTTGACACACGGTATCAGTCCCTTGCTGGCTAAATGATACAGGTAATTGACCGAATATCCGGTTATGCCGCTGGCAACGGATATTTTGACTAACACAGGCTCTTTTCCGCCCTGCCGTTCTTCGGGCTGTGCGCCCATGACCGGGGCAATCATCTTTTCGATGTTCTCCAGCCGCTTGAAAATTTCTTCGAAAGGATTATTCATGAGTGCTTAATTTTTGAATTAGCACCACAAATAAAATAAGAAAAATCGGTAAAAAACAAAGCGTCAGCCGTTTGGAATCGCTTTGCTTCGCTCTGCACCAAATTAATGTCGGCAAATAGGAAACGGCTTTGTGTTCATTAACCTTACTTATTTAAGGAGTGGAAAAAACAGTTTTTTTGTTATCGGTTCGTTTCTTTCATGTTGTTTTTGGGTTGGCGGTGGACATTTTCGGACACGCAAGGTCATTTTCGGACAGAGGGAAACAACCTATTATTCACCCTTATATATTTGCACCAGTGAAGAAAAATGGAGTATTGATAAGAATAAAGATATCGGTTATGGAAATAGTGACGATTGAAAAGAAAACTTTTGAGCTTTGGAAACAGAGGTTTGAAAACTTTGTGGGGCGTGTGGATGCGCTCTGCGTACCTTTGCGCAGGAAGCGTGACAAATGGCTGGATAACTGCGAAACCTGCCGTCTGCTGAACGTTTCAGCCCGGACGATGCAGACCTACCGTGACACGGGGAAACTGCCTTACTCGCAGATTAACAATAAGATTTACTACAAGGCTTCGGACGTGGAAACATTTCTGCTCAACAAGGGACAATTCTAAAAAGTAGGCGTATGGATTTGATAACGAAAGATTCCGAAACCACGCTGGTACTGTTTTCTTCCCTTGACAGGGTGTTGGAAAACGTGGAGTACGTGGTAATGAACTATCGCCCGGTATTGAACGGTGAACACTACCTGACGGGCGATGAGGTGTGCAGGCGGCTTTGCATCAGCAAACGGACGTTGCAGGATTACAGGGACACGGGGCTGCTGGGGTACGTGCAGCTTCCGGGAAAAATCATTTACCGGGAAAGTGATATTATTAGGTTGTTAGAACGATATTATATAAACAAATTTGTTCGTTCCACTGATAATTTATAATTTTGCATATATTAAAAATGTGTATTATGAGTAAATTACATGTTAATCATATAAAGAGTTTTTTAGAGAACACTTTTAGCGAGTTTATAGATATTGCTGATTTGTCTAAGAAGAGTAAAGAGGAACAACATAAGAATATGCTTTCTCGAGCTCTTGCTGCATATGCAATTTCCATTTTAGCACCTTGTAGTGCAGAAGTTGCTTCTAAGTCTATAATAGACGGATATGATGATAATGGAGTTGATGCAATTTTTTTTGATAAAGTTACTAAAAGCATATGGATTGTTCAGTCTAAATTTATCGAAAGTGGTAATGGGGGGATTGATAATGGTGATGTCCTCAAATTTATTGCAGGAATGCATGACTTAATAGATTTACGATTTGACCGGTTTAATGAGAAAATAAAAGTTATGTCAAATGATATTATTGAGGCATTGAATGACCCTTTTGTGAAAATACAAATTGTTTTTGCATATACAGGTTCTCAATTATCTTCTCATAATATACAAACTATTAATGATTTTCTTGAGGAATTAAACGATACGTCGGAACTGGCATATTTTACAGATTTTAATCTAAATCAAGCTCATAAGGGATTACTGGGGGGCATTGATGGCTCTCCTATAAATGTTGATATTACATTATCTAATTGGGGGCAAATAGAAGAACCATATAATGCTATTTACGGGCAAATAAGTGGTGTAGATTTGGCACATTGGTGGATTACTTATAAAAGAAAACTTTTTTCTGAAAATATACGTAATTTTTTGGGGTCATCAGATGTTAATGAAGAAATTACGAACACGATAAAAAATGAACCACAAAATTTTATTTTTTATAATAATGGTATAACTGTCCTATGCGATAAAATCAGAAAAAAACCTGTGGGTGGAAGTGATAAAACAATAGGTGCTTTTATATGTGAAGGTATATCAATTGTAAATGGAGCCCAAACTTTAGGAACTATAGGTTCTTATTTCACATCTCGTTTAGAAGAAGAAAGTCCTTTAAAAGTCTTTGTGAAGTTTATCTCTTTAGAAAATGCTCCTGTAGGATTGGCAGAAAAAATAACTATTGCAACTAATACTCAAAATAAAGTTGATAAAAAAGATTTTATATCTCTTGATTCTGAACAAGAAAGGCTTAAAACAGAATTAGCTCTTGAAGGCATATGTTATCATTATAAAAGAACTGATGAAAAAATTATTTTGGATGAAAATAATTATTCGTTAGAAGAAGCTACTTTAAGCTTGGCTACATTTAATCCTGATGTAACATTAACAGTCCAAGCAAAGAGAGAAATAGGTAAATTGTGGGAAGATAGAACAAGAAAGCCATATACAGATTTGTTTAATGCAAATTTAAGTGCAACTAGGCTTTCGAGGAGTATTTTGGTATATAGAAAAGTCTTATCTTCTTTGCGTGAATGTATAATGGTTTCTAATGGAAGAGAAAAAGGTATATACATATACGGTAATCTATTTATTGCTCATATGGTGTTTCAAAGTATTCCCCAACATATTTTAGAGGATTATTCTTTTGACTTTACCCAATATCAGGAAAATCAGGTTTTATCACTGATTTCAGATATGATTTTATTAGTTAAAGATAAGGTAGAGGAATTGTATCCTAATTCAATGATTCCGCAGATGTTTAGAAATTTCAGTAAATGCAGACATATAAAAAGCGAGATTGAAAATTTATAAAATAACCAAAATATGGCAAAAGCATTGTTTGCTATGCTGATAATAGTCACCCACATTGTATATCTATAGAACAATGTGGGTGATTTTATTAAAACTTAATCTTTTTTACAGGTTGAAACTCTGCTCCACTGCTTGCATATCCCTTAATATCGTTTGGTCTAATACTTTTGCATAATGCTGTGTCATTCGGGTAGAAGAGTGCCCCAACATCTTAGCAACATTTGGTAAAGAAACATTATTCGCAAGGGCTATCACCGAAGCAAATGAATGGCGGGCTGTGTGCGTGGTCAGATTCTTTTTGATTCCGCACAAGTCGGCAATCTCTTTCAGGTAGCTGTTCATCTTCTGATTGCAGGGAACGGGTAACAAAGTTCCTTTATCCATGCAGTAGGGGTTATCCTTATACTTTTCAAGTATCTGTTTGGGAATGCTCAAAAGTGGGATGTTGCAGATATTGTTTGTCTTTTCACGGGGTTTTACTATCCACAGGTTGCCGTTGCTGTCCTCTGAAACGTGTTCGGGGCGCAAGTTATACACGTCTATGAATGCCAGCCCGGTATATACGCAGAAGATAAAAACATCCCGTACCAGTTCCAGCCGTTCAATCCTGAACTCTTTCTGCCATATCCGGTTTATCTCGGCTTGACTTAGGAACTGTTTGTTTACTTCCACCTCGTGAAACTTGATTCCTGCAAACGGGTTCTTTGTCAGCCACTCGTTGGCAATGGCAAGGTTTATCACTTTCTTAAAACATTTCATGTACCGGATAACGGTATTCTGTGCGCAATGCTTCTCCGTCTTTAGGTATAAATCGAATTTGCGCACCAGTTCCCCGTTCACCTCACGCAGCAACATATCATCTACCTTGTAATCCCGTTTAACCAGTTCCATGAGGTATTTAAGGCAATTGTCGTAACGTCTTACGGTGATGTCGGCATAGTCCGTCCCGATTAGCTTCCGGCAGTTGTCGTTATGCTCCTTGAACACATTGTATAATGTCTTGAAAGTCTCGTCCTTTCCCTGATAGCGGTTCACTATGGCACGTGCGGAGATAATCTTTCCCTCCAGTTCCAAGTCTTGGTAAATCTGATAGAATTTCACACGCAGGGCGTCAATGTAATGGTTAAGTTCTACGGAGTTTCGGTCTTTGCCTGTCGATTTCTCTTTTTCCTGCGACCAAAGTGGGACTTTTACACTCCGCTTTAGTTGAAGTTCCACGTATAGGCGGTCATAAGTGACACGCACACGCACGGGTGCTTCCCCGTTTTTTAACAGTTTGCTACGCTTGATGAAGAACAACACGCTGAATCTTTTTCTTTCCATACGGCTCAATTTTTAATGATACAAAGTTAGGAAATCGAACCGAGAACCCTGTAGTGTAAAATAGTGCAACGTGCTGTAAAAGAATGAAGTAAATACTTCGCAGTGGAACATTCCGGGCTTTTGAAAACAGTCCCTTGAATAAGGACGTATGGTTTGCTTCAATCCCACTAATTTTGCCTATTCTTGGGAAAGAAAAATCCCCGAACTTCTTTGAAATTCAGGGATTTACATCGTTTTGCCTTCTTAAAAAGTGGTGCCACCAGGAATCGAACCGGGGACACAAGGATTTTCAGTCCTTTGCTCTACCAACTGAGCTATGGCACCATGTTTATCTCTTTTGCGGTTGCAAAGGTAGTGAAACTTTTGGACTATGCAATAGCTTTCATGATAAAAAACGCTGATAATTGGCTATATGGCTAATTATCAGCGTTTATGATTTGAGAAAAAATACTGAAAAAGTTTTATAGTTATGCTTTTTCCGCCTCTTCTTCCTTCAAAGGATTCCATCCTTGTGCTTTGAGTTCAAACTCTTGACCGTCACGGGTAATTAGGGCGCAGCCTAATTCTGGTTTGGTGATATGGCCAATCAGCTTGACGCCTTCCATTTCGGCAACTTTTTCATGGTCGGCAATGGGGACGGTGAACAATAACTCATAATCCTCGCCTCCGTTCAGTGCACAAGTGCTCAGGTTCATATTGAATTCTTCTGCCATTACAGCCGTCTGATAGTCGATAGGAATATGTTCTTCGTAAACTCGGCAACCCACTTTGCTTTGGGTACAGATATGCAGTAATTCCGAAGAAAGTCCGTCCGATATATCCATCATGGAGGTGGGTTGTATACCTTCTTCTGCCAGTTTCTGAATGATGTCACGGCGTGCTTCGGGCTTCAGTTGACGTTCCAGAAGATACTCCTTCCCCGAGAAGTCCGGTTGCAAGTCTTTGTCACCTCCTTTGAGCACCGCCTTTTCGCGTTCCAAAAGCTGTAGTCCCATGTAGGCGGCACCCAAGTCGCCGCTGACGCAAATCAGGTCGGTTTCACGGGCACCATTGCGGTAGACCACTTTTCCTTTCTCACCCTCGCCTATGCAGGTGATGCTGATGGTAAGCCCAGTATAGGAAGCGGAGGTGTCTCCTCCCACGATGTCAACATCATATTCTTCGCAAGCCAAACGGATGCCGGCATAGAGTTCCTCCATGTCTTCTATACTGAAACGCTTGGATATGCCCAAGGAAACGGTAATCTGCTTCGGTGTGCCGTTCATGGCATAGATATCAGAGAAATTGACTACGGCCGATTTATACCCCAAATGCTTGAGCGGTACATACACAAGGTCGAAATGGACGCCTTCCATCAGCAAGTCGGTAGTAACGAGCACTTCCTTTTCGGCCGGGTAGGAGAGGACGGCGGCATCATCTCCGACACCATATCGGCTCGACTCGTTCTTTAGTTCAATGCCTTCGGTGAGGTGTCGGATGAGGCCGAATTCACCGAGGGTAGCTATTTCTGTTCTCATGCTTTCTTATGCTCTATTAATCAATTCACGCATAATCTCTGTCATTCTCGGTTGCGCCTCGTCCGCAGCTTTCTGCACTTCTTCGTGAGAGACTTCTACGATTTTACCTTCTACCCCCAAGTCTGTAATGACAGATACGCCGAACACTTTGATTCCGCAATGATTTGCCACGATGACTTCCGGCACGGTGGACATGCCCACTGCATCGGCACCCAGAATATGGAACATCTTGTATTCCGCAGGTGTTTCGAATGTGGGACCTTGCGTACCGATATAGACACCGTGCTGAACCTTGATGCCCTTTTCTGCCGCAATGGCGTCGGCCTTACGAATCAGCTCTTTGTCATAAGCTTCGCTCATATCCGGGAAGCGAGGACCGTAAGGTATGTTTTTGCCACGCAATGGATGTTCGGGGAAGTAGTTTATATGGTCGGTGATAATCATCAGGTCACCGATCGCAAAATCCGGATTTGTGCCGCCACTGGCATTGGAAACGAATAAGGTCTTGATACCCAGTTCGCGCATTACACGTACCGGGAAGGTTACTTCCTTCATGGAATAGCCCTCGTAAAAATGGAAACGTCCCTGCATCGCCATGATGTCTTTATGGCCCAGCTTGCCGAAGATAAGTTTTCCGCTGTGTCCCTCTACGGTAGAGACGGGGAAATTGGGGATTTCTTCGTACCTTATCTCATACTTTTCAGTGATTTCACCGGCAAGACTGCCGAGTCCGGTACCGAGGATGATTGCTGTCTCAGGCTGGGTGTGCATCTTTCCCTTCAGAAAGGCTGCTGTTTCTTGAATGCGCTCTAACATAGCCAATAATGTTTTGGTTAAATATATATTGTTGATTTTGTAAGATTTCTATTTCTATCGGCAGCACGTAGATGTACGGCTTTAGTGTTTCGTCCAGTGCGGGATGGAGTTTCAACCTTGCCGCATCTTTCTCCGTGGTGATTATCAGTCTTTTCCACTCTTCCAGGTGCTGGAATTGTTCCTTTATTTGCAATAAATCCTTGGGAGTAAAGTCATGATGGTCATCAAATGCCAGCAATTTGACGTGTGGCGTGTAAGATTCCACTTCTTTCTGCAAGGGGGCGGGGGAGGCGATGCCTGTCACCAGCAGTACTTGCTCGTCTCCGGTGAGGGAGGAGAGCACTTTCCGGCTGTTCGTTTTCTCGGGAAATAGCGGTGTCAACATTCCATAGCGGAATCTGGAGAAATACAGTTGTTGGTATGGATAGAGGTGGAGCCGTTTAGCTATGATGTTGAAGTCTATCGGCTTGATATCATCCGGACATTTGGTAACGATGACCATCTGTGCCCGGTTTTTACCGCTTGAAGGTTCGCGGAGTCTTCCGGCAGGGAGCAAGGCATCATCGCACAGTAACCGGTGAAAATCAGTTAGTAGAATGTTCAGCCCAGCTTTTACATGGCGATGTTGGAAGGCATCGTCCAGGATGATGGCTTCTACAGTGGGATTTTCCAGTTTCAGCAGTTGCTCAATGCCGTGGCAACGGTTTTCGTCTACCGCTACCCGTGCATTGGGGAATTTATTTTTAATTTGATACGGCTCGTCACCTATTTGGCGTACATTGCTCTTGTCATCGGCCAATACATAGCCTCGGCTTTTACGCTTGTAACCCCGACTGAGGGTGGCTACATTTACTCCGTTTTTTTGTAATAGCTTTATCAGATATTCGGTATGTGGCGTCTTACCAGTTCCGCCCACAGCAAGATTGCCCACGCATATTACTGGAACGTCAAAACTCTTTGACCGGAGCCAGCCCCAGTCAAAGAGTTTATTTCGCAAGCATACCCCTATCCCATAAAGCCATGATAGGGGATATAGCCAATGATATATCTTGATAAAGTTTTCCTCCATTTATTGAATATTCAGTTCAAAGGGTACACGTGCTTGTATACGGTCACATTTGTCAAAATTCTCCAGGACACTGAACTGCTGGTATATCTCGCCCATTGTGCCTTTCAGCATACGTGCTTTGATGTAGTTACCCGGATTGGTGTTCATCAGACTTTCAAAGAAACTTTCCTTTTTCGGATAGCTCATCACGGTATAGGCATCTACTCCGGCCTTTGCAATGGCAATGTCCAAAGCTTTGTCCAAACCACCCAATTCGTCGACTAGTCCTAGTTCCTTGGCCTTGCTTCCGGTCCATACACGGCCTTGGGCAATTTTATCCAGGTCTTCCTTGCTGATGCCTCGGCCATCGGAGCAGCGGGTGAGGAAGAGGTCATATCCGTTGTTCACATACATTTGCATCAGCCCTTTTTCCCCGTCATTCATCGGGCGTGTCAGCATGCCGAAGTCTGCGTATTTATTGGTTTTCACTACATCAAAATTTACCCCGATTTTATCAGTCAGCCCCTTTGCGTTGGGGAACATGCCGAAGATGCCGATAGAACCCGTCAGTGTGGTAGGCTCGGCCACGATGGTGTCTGCACTACAAGAAATGTAGTAACCTCCTGAAGCTGCATAGTCACCCATGGAAACAATGACTGGTTTCTCTTTCTTCAATTCGCTGACGGCATACCATATCTGTTCTGAACCATAGGCGCTTCCGCCCGGTGAGTTTACGCGTAATACTACAGCTTTTACATCTTCGTCATCTTTCAGCTTGCGCAGGTCTTTAATCACCTTTTTAGAGTCGATGCCTTCTTCGCTGGAGGCAGAAGATGAACCACCGTCAATTTCTCCATAGGCATAGTATACGGCAATCACATTTCCACTTTTGTCTTTGGGAACATTCTTCTTTACGTTAATCATGTCCTGCAAACCAAGTACGGGCATGCGGTCGTCTTTGTCGATGCCTACCATCGCTTTCAGGTAGTTGCGCACATCATTCTTATATATTAATGTATCGACCAGTCCGCATTGCACACTTTCTTCTGCGGGATAGAACATCAACATGCGGTCGGCAATGGCGTTCAGTGAGTCTACAGATATTTTGCGTGATTCTGCAACATCATTGGTCACTTGTCCCCAGATGGAGGTCAGGTAAGCGTCGATTTGTTCACGGTTGGCAGGGCTCATTTCGGTAGAGATGAAAGGCTCTACAGCCGATTTGTAGGTACCTACTTTGAATATCTGCATTTCTACTCCGATTTTGGCCAGCAAATCCTTGAAGAACATGGGGGTAGCGGCCAAGCCCCTCCACTCGACCATACCTTGCGGGTTCAGCAACACCTTGTCGGCTACACTTGACAGATAATAAAGACCTTGGGAATAGCTGTCACCATAAGCCACGATGAATTTTCCCGATTCCTTGAAATCCTTCAATGCATTGCGTATTTCTTCGCGTGAAGCAAATCCTGCACCCAGCGAAGTCGCTTCTATATAGATACCTTTAATGTCGTCATTCTCTTTTGCTTTTTTGATAGAAGAGAGGATATCATCCAGGCCATAAGTCTTATAATTGTCTCCCATAAGGGCATCGAACGGATTGTCTTGGCTGCGTTCAGCCAGTGCACCATTCAAATCCAGCATCATAATGGAGTTTTTGCGTACTTGCGTTTCTGACTCCGAAGATGATACCATGCTGAAAACCAACAGAATACTGCTGAAAACTAAAACAACGACTGATACGATGATGCCGGTAATGGTGGCAAACGTAAATTTCAGAAAATCTTTCATTGCACTTTATTGTTTTTAGTATGCTAACTTTTAAAAGCTAACAAAGATAAATAATTAGGTTGATATTTACCCTATCTGTCGCTGAGTTTTTTGGTTTGTCACAGTATTATGGGAGATTTCATTCTCTTTTCTTTTATCTTTGAAGTATTTCATTTCGTTCTTTATGGATAGTTAGTTTCTAAAATGCCAGATATAATTGCTATCTCTTTACTTTCTGAGTCTGTTTCTCTAAAAACTAATCTTACCACAGCAGTGCTCTTTTCTTACCACAGCTGTGGAAAGAAAGAAACGCGGGTGTGGTAAGAAAGAAACATATCTGTGGTGAGAAAAGTTGTTCAGTAGTTCTCGTTTAGTATCCGGGCTTTCCGGATGTAGCCTTTCGCAGGTTTATTGTCAGTTCTCTTTGGGCTCCTCAAGCGTGGTGCCGGCCGTTCTGTGGTCTATGTCAAGGGGTGAACTTAGTATATTCCGATGCGCGCGCGTATATATATAATGTGTCCCCTTCCTTCCTTCCTTTCTTTCCCTTTAAAAAATATGCTTTAAAACATATCTATCAATCAGCTAGTTATGAAAAAGTTCACGTAAACCCTCAAAAAAAGCTTGTATATATTTTGCAGATGTCCGTAAAAGCGCTACTTTTGCATCCGCTTTCGGGAACGAAGGCGGCGATGTTTTGACATTCTGACAGTAAAACGGAGCGGTAAGCTTCCATTTTTCTCTTCTTTGCCATAGGTTTCTTTCGGAACTTCGGTTTTGGAAAAGAAAAGTGAAAAAAAACTTCCGGAAACATTTGGAAGTTATGCTTTAAAGTTCTTACCTTTGCACCCGCTTTTGAAAACGAAAGCAGC
>NZ_OBMS01000037.1:0-24104 GCF_900217715.1 Bacteroides sp. AR29 | reverse complement strand
CATCATCATCACCTCGCAACTGCCAACGGACAATTGGTATGATGCAATCGGAGACCCTACAGTAGCAGATGCCATTATGGATCGTATTATACATACGGCGCACCGGATTGAGCTGACAGGAGAAAGTGTCCGTAAAATGGCTGCATACAGAGGGAAATAAACTAAAATAATAATAACCCCATCGGTCAAGACTTTTTAAGGGGGCATTGTTGAATGTTTTAAGGGGGCAGAATCGCTTGGTTTTAGGGGGCAGCTTACACTGGATTTTCCAGAAGGCATATAACACCCTTTCTTCAGTAAATACTTGGAAGGATAAGTAATAAATTTCCGATATCCAGAACGTATCAGGATAACTGCATCAATACCAATCCCTTTCATATGTTGAAAGTCCAAATCCCATTCTTTCATTCCCCAATTTTGATGAGGAATATCATGCGAAATTTCATCTAGAAAAGTTCCGGTTATTTTCAACCCATTATTCTTTGGAACAATCAAGGTATCTCCCAAGTCAGTTCCTGATATAGGAAATAGGCACCCCTCTTTGTTTGATGCAGTACTCAAAAAGGAAGGAGCTGCAAACAGTGAAGCTCCGGCTAATACTGACTTTTTCAAGAAATCTCTTCGGTCATTTGTTTTCATTTGTTGTAGGTCTTTCTTAGTATTCTTCTATTTAATCTGCCACAAATATAGATATATTTATTAATTAGACAATATTTAATAAAAGATTTTATTATATTAAACTCAGTAATTAACCTTTTTAATTAATATAAGATAAATAAATAATAAAATAAAGGGGAATATATTATAAAACCACATGCAAATAAGAGTAGTTACCAAATAATTTTAATATCTTTGGCAAGGATACACAAAGCAACCATTATGAAGCAAGAATTATTAAAAGAAATAGAAATGGGGAGCAAAAATGCTCTGCTAAAAAAGAAAATCATTACACATTATATATATAATGGTAGTTCCACTATTACTGATTTATCCAAAGAGCTGGATTTAAGTGTGCCTACAGTAACCAAATTTATCAGCGAAATGTGCGATGATGGCTATATTAATGATTACGGAAAGCTAGAAACTAGTGGAGGACGTCATCCCAGCCTCTATGGACTCAATCCTAAATCCGGTTACTTTATAGGAGTAGACATCAAAAAGTTTGCCATTAACATTGGACTTATTAATTTCAAGGGTGATATGGTAGAACTGAAAATGAATATCCCATATAAGTTTGAAAATACCCAGGAAGCCTTGGAGAAACTATGTAAACTCATCAGTAATTTTACAAAGAAAGCAGGAATCAATCCAGAAAAGGTATTAAACATTTGTATCAATATATCAGGGCGAGTTAATCCTGAATCAGGTTACAGCTTCAGCATGTTTAACTTTTCCGAACTTCCGTTAGCAGAAGTATTAGCCAAGAAAATCGGATATTCCGTTTGTATAGATAATGACACTCGTGCCATGACTTATGGAGAATATATGCAAGGATGTGTCAAAGGAGAAAAGAATATCATCTTTGTAAATATAAGTTGGGGACTTGGCATTGGAATCATTATAGATGGAAAAGTTTATACCGGTAAATCTGGATTTTCTGGAGAATTCGGACATGTCAATGTATTCGACAATGAGATTCTATGCCACTGTGGCAAAAAAGGATGCTTGGAAACAGAAGCATCCGGTTCTGCTTTGCATCGTATTTTGTTGGAACGTATCAACAACGGAGAATGTTCCATATTATCCAGTCGTATAGCCACTAAAGAAGACCCACTCACACTGGACGAAATTATTGCAGCAGTAAACCAAGAAGATTTACTCTGTATTGAAATTGTGGAAGAAATTGGCCAAAAGTTAGGAAAACAAATTGCAGGATTAATCAATCTATTCAATCCTGAACTGGTAATTATAGGAGGAACACTGTCATTGACTGGGGATTACATTACACAGCCTATAAAAACCTCTGTGAGAAAATATTCTCTGAATCTAGTAAACAAAGATTCGGTTATTATAACTTCCAAACTAAAAGACAAGGCGGGTATTGTAGGGGCATGTATGCTTGCACGAAGCAGGATGTTTGAGAGCTAAAGTTCCAACATCCGCTTCATAAAAGCCTTTATTCCTTCTGCATCAGAAGTCTGAGGAGCCCACGAAGCCAAATCCTCTGAGGGTAGAGGCTGATATGGGCCTTTTTTAATTTCAAAAATAACGGTACCTGACTCCAAGGCAATAATACTATGCCATGTATTAGAAGGAATTTCCAGACCATATTTACCTTCCGAAGGATTGAGGCATACCTTATCTGTTACATTACCGGCATCATCATAAAAAAATGCCAGCAGACTTCCACGCAAAACCAGATAAGTTTCTTCCTTATCTGTATGACGGTGAGGAGGAAGATAAGTTCCCGGTTCCAAAGCATTCAGCAACCGATGAATAGGAGCATCCATAGACGCATGAAAATTATAATTCATACGTAAACGAGAATTCTCCTTAGCTTGTGAGGTAACGGTATCCAGCAGTTCTTCTGTAATCAGCTTCATCATAACTTCAGCAATTGGGCAAACTTGGCAGGAAGTTCTGCTTTGCCCGCCTCAATAGACAAACTTTTTCCTTCATTATCTACTAATATAGCAGCCTTCTGCAAGGAAGCCAATGAGGCAACTTCCGACACATTACCGGCAACAAACAAACATCCGGAAAAAAGAGGAGTAATCACCTTCCGGGTATGCCCTTTCCATTTTACAAACACAGCCTGCATCGGGCAATATGTAGTATATCCCGCAGCATTCAAACGCTGCATCAACTTATGTTCAGACTTGGGTGCTGTGTACAATGCATGCCAGCACATCATATCATTATCCGTCATCATATTGTTTGCTTTTTCCATCCCTTTAATAAATCTTTTACAAATAATATCCATCCCACACTGCCGACACCTGCCAAGAACATGAAGCCGATCAAAATCATCAATTTATTGGGCTTTGCAGGCTTCAAAGGTACCGTAGCCGGCTGAACAACCGTATATACCGGTGTAATCTCCTGTACCTTAGCTCTTGCCATCTGCAATTGTTGAGACACTTGTGTATATACTTGATAGGCTAAATTCATTTCATTCTGTAAACGCTCTTGCTCTGCGCGATAACTCAGCAATATTATATTCTGGTTTGCATCTACAAAATTTGCGTATTTCTTCTGGGCAGACTCATAACTGGCCTTTGCTTCTCCATAAAGTTTTTCGGTAAATGCCAAATCATGACGAGCCTTATTAGTCCGATAATCTGTGATGTAGTTCTGCAGGCAATGCATCACGGTATCCGTCAGCGAAGCAGATATCAAAGGATCCTGCATAGTAACAGACAAGGTTGTCACACCTGTCTTTTTGTCTACGGAAACAGAGATACGTTTACTTAAAGCATCTGCAATGGCAGACTCATCTTTAGTAAGACGAAAAGGATCCAGCTTTGCATCCCCCTCTTCCGGTTCATCCTTAAACAAAGACAATGTCCATCCCAACACCTTAAAAGGAGCGGAGAAAATTGCACTCCACCAAGGAGAACGCTGTTCTTCTTTCAAATAAGCATATAAAGTCGTGTCTACTTTTGCTTTCTGATCCTTGACTTTAACATCGAACAGTTCAATCAGAAAAGGAGTAGAACTTACAATATCAGGATAAAGTTCGGGTGACAAAGCATCTTCACCAGAAGAAGTACCCAAATTGATACCCGCCATGGCTGCAAGGGCTCCCATACTTCCGCCACCAGATTTGCCACCACTCTCTGGAGCCAACGTCACACTTGTAGAGTACTCCTTAGGAATACTAAATGCAACAACCAGTCCAACAAGGGCAGCGATACCACACGCCTTAAAAACCAATTTGCGACTAGCCCATACTTTCTGGGCCAGTTCTATCAAATCTATTTCTTGTTCCTCTGGTTGTGGAGAAGTTATGTTTTGTATTCTTTCTTCGCTCATAATTCAAATTACTTAAAGAGATTAACCATAGTCGCAATCATCGCTGCAATAGAAGCTGTCGTACTTCCCATTCCCAGAATTTCAGCAGTAGTCATCTTCTTTTTCTGTTCTTTACTTGGAACAATTATTTCACAACCAGGTTCAATGGCTTTCTTGTTTCCTGCTCTTAAACGAGAAACTGTACCATTCATGTATATTACATAGACCTTGCGTTTCTTGGCGTCATTACCAAAGCCACCAGCCTGGTTGATGTAATATTTCAAGCTTTCACCCTTTTTATATAAAACTGTATTCGGATACATTACAGCACCGTTGATTTTCACTGTACTTACGTACTCCGGAACAAATAATACATCTCCCTCGCGAAGCACCATATCAGCATCTGAACCAGGATTTTTCAAGGCCTCTCCCAGATTTATACCTACAGAATAGGTATCGGACAAATCCAATCTTTTTACAGATATGGAATCTCCGCCTCCCGCTTGCGCCATACGCAGAGCATCTTCCTTACGGCGGAATTCTTCTTCGGTCATCCTACGTATAAGACGCGCTCCTTTTATATAAGCATCGGGAGTTACTCCACCAGCCTTAGCTATCAAGTCACTCAAACGTTCATTCTTTTTCGATAGTGCATAATTACCGCTAAAAAGGACTTCTCCGCCCACCATAACATTCTGTTGTTTAAAATAGGACGGACTCTTACGAACATAAATTTCATCAAAAGGCTCAAGATGGAAATCCTGGCTTCCTTCTCCCACCAATAAGCCATCTTTCAAATCAAAAGAGAAATTCTGGCCTACTGTAGTACTGAAAGATGTACTCTTCGGATCTTTCATGCGCCGTGCAACTTCAACCTTTGTTGTAGCCGCCGCCTCCAACAAGCCACCAGCCTGCAACACCAAATCCTCTACTGTCATTTTATCAGAATAAAGATATGTACCCGGATTGGCAACTTCACCATGAATGGTAAGTGTAGCTTCTTCCTTCAAGTCATGAATACTTGGAATATATAAAATGTCATTCTTCTGCAAAGGAATATCTGCAGCCGTCCCGTTCAGCAAACCTTTCACATCTACTTGTATAACCTCATGCGACAAGTCTTCAAGTTCACGATCGATTATAGCACGGTTTAAGAATGCATCTCCGCGAAGTCCTTCCGCTTTCTTAATCAGCTGCTTCACTGTATTCATCGTACCGTCCAACTGATACAAACCTTCACGATATACAGCACCGCGGACTTCCACACGATTCTCAAAACGCTGTAAAACGGAATCAACCGTTATCTTATCACCGTCATCTACGCGGAATACGGAATAATCCATCTCATCCACATTATAAATTTGATGCTCACGTCCACTTTTACGGATTATACGTAATGCTTTCTTATAAGCATCACCCGTAAAACCACCTGAATACTTCAATAATGTACCTACGGTTTCAGTGGGTTTCATTTCATAAAACATCGGACGTTTTACCTTACCTAATATCTGTACCAGTGACTGGTAAGGATCCACAAGAATTACATCACCATCCTGCAGACGGATGTCATCCTTCATTTTTCCTTTCATAAGTAAATCATAAACATCCAAATCCGCTATTGTATTTCCATTGCGAATCACTTTAATACTGCGCAAACTACCAATCGGGTTCACACCACCTGCACGATATAAAGCATGAAATACGGAAGCAAATGATGAGAGGGTATAAGTTCCGGGCACCACAACTTCACCCATAACGTTTACTTGAATAGAACGTATTTCTCCTAATGTCAGTTTAACTTGGGTAGACGGAACATTTCCGGTTACTCCAGAATATATTCTGGCAAATTCTTGTTTCAAATAATTATTGGCTTCCTTTACAGTTTTGCCACTCAGATAAACCGGTCCTAAATTATTCACAAGAATACTTCCTTCCGGAGAGATTGTTTGTCGAATCGTTGTTTCAGAAGCTCCCCACACATCAATAATCACCTCGTCACCAGGCCCCAGACGATAATTCTCGGGAGTAGCAACATTCACATTGGGTTCGAAAGTCAAATTATCGTTAGTAAAAATATTATGACCATAAATTTGCGAAGTCGGATCCTCTGTTTCCTTCTCTTGAGACAAGGAACGATTATCCATCATTTGTAAAGAATCCCCTGCAACATCCGTTTGTCTGGCAGAATAAGTTTCCGAGGTTGTACGCAGCCCTTTGACTACGCCACTCATTTCACCACGTTGACGAGAACGCTTCTCATCTTGGGTATTGCTCTGCGGACTTCCAGATTTAGAGTTTTCATACTTTTTCTGAATTCTTTCAACTTGTTCCTTTGTCACTCCCCGCCGCATTAATTCAGTAGTAATCTGCTTTTGATTTTTGCCCATCTGCTGAGCGCTTTTTACATACTGAACAACCTGATCATCTGACATCTGCTGAGCAAAAGCTACCCCTGACAAAGTAAATACCAAAAAGAATAGTGTTATTAATCTACGCATAAGATATTCTGATTAATCTTTTGAGTTCTTGTAATAAATATAAATCGGGCACAAAGGTAATATATTATTTTTATAATATACATTTATTCCACCTCTAAGTTTCAGAAAAAGCATTAAAAAGCTGTCACTTTCACGTCTTTTCATTGGGTAGAAGAAAGCGGGAAAATTGGCACTATTTTTTTCATTAGTCCAATCAAAATAGCCTTTTTTTCAGTATAACTATATTGCACCAAGGCCAGCACTTCTTCCCGCACATGTTCATAATCATCAACAGATGCCTTTTCACGCTTTATCTTTTCACTGATTACAGAATCCAAAAGTCCATCCCCAGGCCCTCCCACAATGTACACTTCTCCCCCATCCCCCATGACTCCCACTTCCAGGGTGAGCATACAAGCTTCAGACAAAGTAATCAAACAATGAGTATTCGTCGGATACACCTCACCCAAACGTACTATGAACATATCAGTTTCCCCTTTGTCGCGTTTCAACCTGCAATCAGATGACTGCACATATATTTCCGCCACACGCTTACTATATTCCATAGCATTTTCCGGATGACGTGCATTAGCAGCAGATATCATAACCATACGGGACACTCTATACTTTACCGCCAAGTCCGCAATATTCACTGTCCCCGATATATTCGTTTGAATTGCCTCCGACACAAAATCATCCATCAGTTGTACATGCTTATAAGCAGCAGAATGAAAAACAAGTTGAGGACGTGTTTCTTCAAATATAGCCTCCATACGCGTACGGTTAGCAACATCTGCAACCAATACACGGACCTCCAGATTCTTCCAATGATCAGACAATTCCAACTGTACATCATACAATGGGGATTCTGCCTGATCTACCAGAATCAACTGATAAGGATTCAGTGTAGCCAACTGGCGGACGATTTCCCTTCCTACAGCTCCCGCCGCTCCCGTAACCATTACTCTACGCCCCTCGATATGGGCCGTAATTTTACGCACGTCAACTTGTACCGGTTCTCTACGGAGCCAATCTTCTATTTGAATGTCCTTTATCAGTCCATCGTCCATACAATCGCTTAAGGGAGGAACGGTCATTACATGAATATCATGAGAGAACAGTTTATCCAGCATTCCGGAATTTTCCAAATCCGACACCTTGCTTGGAGAGATAATGATTGTATCCACTTTCTTTTTCTTTAGACGGTCAAACAGTTGCTCATCATTGGGATATACCCTGCATCCCATCGTATGTTTACCTATCATATCAGGTTCGTCCGAAATAAAGCCACACAGGCGATAATGATTATTACGACTAACTCTCAAGGATTTTGCAACATTGACTCCAGTCCCATGGAATCCATAAATAAAAACATTCACGCAATGACGTGCATCAAAAGCAATAGCTTCATAAAGCATCTTCACAGCAATGCGCATACAAGCCATCAGAGAGAAGGTGAACATATATGCCATAAACAGAATGCTGTTCGGCAAAGTTTCTCCAAGCCCCGAAACAGACCAACAGTAATTCCCTAAAAACAGTACAGCATAGCTTATCGTAAGACTCCAAAACACACGATAAATATCCACAAAAGAGGAAAAACGGATAACACCCACATAAGTACGGAGAATATGAAAGAAACAGACATTACACAAGACAGCCAAAATGGTCAGCCATACATACAAAGAAATTTCATAAGATACGGACGAAAGCCTATATTGCAAAAAACATGCAGAAAGCATGGAAATCACAACGATAATTACATCTACCAACAACACCGTCCATTTGGACGCTATGCGTGAAGAAAGATATTTATAATAGATTCTTAAATTCATAATCAGTATCAGACTTATTTGCTATAGGACCTACGACAAAGATGCTTCTTTTCGTTTTATTATCCAATTTTTATGGCAATAAAGTTCAGGACATTCAAATAGAAAATTATCCCACTAAAATATTTCTAAAAAAAACAGAGATTCTTTTTGCCTTTTCAAATAAAGATGTACCTTTGCACCCCGTAAACAAAAGCTTATTGCCGCTATAGCTCAGTTGGTAGAGCAACGCATTCGTAACGCGTAGGTCGCCAGTTCAAGTCTGGCTAGCGGCTCGATATTCAAGCACTGATTATCTGGAATAATCAGTGCTTTTTCTTTTCAAGAATTGTTAGAATAAAAAACGCTCTTCTACGAATATATTTGCATAAAACACAATGCCCTTCCAAACAGTTTAATCCATAGCCGCATAATTATCCCAAAGCAAGTAAAGCTAGTTTAAAACAGCACCATCTGATTACAATGATAACTTGAAACATATAGGCACATTATTAAAAACATAATACACCTTATATTATACATAGTAATTCCCAATATTTGCGGCAACTTTTCAATAACCCGATTTTTCAATCTTAAATAAAGGATTGAGGTGATTGAAGAACACAAGCCAAAATCAAAAGGCTACCATAGGTTTCTATAACATACTATAAAAAAATGGAAAGAATCAAGTTATTTACAGCGGCTTTGCTGCTGGCGGCTATATCCGCAGGAAATGATGTGTGGGCGCTTTCCGATTCAAGAAAGAAAGACACGCGTCCGGTAGAATCACCCCAATTCTTCAGTGGAAACGCCAACCCGCTGTTGGATTTCATTTTTGTGGCCGACCCGACATCGGTGGAATACAACGGAAGGCTCTATGTGTATGGAACCAATGACACCCAGCAACTGGACAGTGTGGGAAAAGACGGCAAAAACACATACCAATACATCCCATTCACTGGTCATGCTGTCCACCGATGACATGGTAAATTGGACTTATCACGGACTGATTGACGTAAAGGCCCTCTCGCCATGGGGTATAGCCTCATGGGCGCCATCCATCGTATCGCGGGTGGAATCGGACGGTAAGACGTATGCTGGTGAGCCAGTTCACCCAAGGATTAGGCCACTGCAGGGCTCCTTTCGACCCGGGTGCCGTGATAGATGACGAAGGTACAGGATGGTTGTCATTCGGCGGAGGCGGAAAGGGGGAAGTCGGCACCGACTACATGCCCGAAGATGCCCGCATTGTCCACTTGGGCAAAGACCTGATTAGTCTGGACAGCGAGATAGTAGAGACAAAAGCTCCCTATCGTACATGACTTCGCACACGCCGCTCGACACCGACAACTGGCAGTATGTGGACAACTATTTCAAGAATCCCGGAGACTATTCATATGATAAGCACTACGCATTCGACCATCACTACAGATTCTCTCTGAAAAAAGCATGCTCCGACTATGTAGTTTCCAATAAAAAATGTATCTTGCGGAGATTTATTAAATACGATATGAACATGAAACCCTATCTAATCCCCTTCTTTGCAACTGTTGCACTGACCGCAACCGCTCAACAAAAAAACGAGATTACCAGCGTCCTCGAAATACTGGATGTAACCAACGGTAACCGGACCGTCGTAAAAGAATTTCCCTACCGGATTGAAGCTCCCAATTGGACGCCCGACGGGCAATGGCTGCTATACAACAGCGAAGGAAAGCTTTACCGCCTTTCCCCCACCTCGCCTGCCGAACCGGAACTGATAAACACCGGATTTGCCCAAAACTGCAACAACGACCACGTCCTCTCGACCGACGGACAGCAGATAGCCATCAGCCACGGGACGAAAGAAGACTATAAATCGCGCATTTATACACTTCCCATCACGGGCGGCACTCCCCGTTTAATAACACCTATGGCTCCCAGCTACCTCCACGGTTGGAGCCCCGACGGCAAAGAGCTTGCCTATTGCGCCGAACGAAACGGCAACTATGACGTCTATACCATCCCGGCGGAAGGAGGTGAAGAAACCCGCCTGACCACTGCCGAAGGTCTGGATGACGGACCGGAATATTCCCCCTGCGGACAATACATCTGGTTCAATTCCGTACGCACCGGACTCATGCAAGTCTGGCGCATGAAGGCAGACGGCTCCGAACAGACTCAGATGACCTTTGACGAAACCCGTAACTCCTGGTTCCCCCACATCTCCCCTGACGGAAAATCCGTTGTATTCATCACCTACTACAAAGGTGACCTGGAACCGGGAGAGCACCTGGCAAACAAGAACGTAGAGCTGCGCCTAATGCCCGCAAACGGTGGAGAACCCAAGACATTGTTAAAGCTTTTCGGCGGACAAGGCACCATCAATGTCAACTCATGGGCACCGGACAGCAAACGCATAGCCTTTGTCAGCTATCGAATTAACTGATATGACTTGATGGTTTTCACTCCATTTTTTACTAACTTTGCCCGACTAAAGATGCAGTAAAACAAAATGGAAAAGAAGAAAATCATTATCGGAACATTCGTCGCACTGATTCTTATTGGAGCAGCTTGTGCAGGAACAGTATACTACTATCTGTTTGCCCCGCAATTCCATCCGAAAAAGACAGTCTATATCTATATAGACCGCGACGACACCGCCGACTCCATATATAATAAGGTGGAACAACAAGGCCATCCTCGAAGCTTCACCGGCTTCCGCTGGATGGCCCAATACAAGAAATATTCCGAAAATATACACACCGGACGCTACGCCATCCGGCCGGGGGAAAACGTATATCACGTATTCAGCCGTCTGTACCGCGGATATCAAGAACCTACGAACCTCACCGTCGGCAGCGTACGCACACTGGACCGGCTGGCACGCAGCGTAGGCAAACAGCTCATGATAGACTCCACCGAAATAGCCGGATTGATGAACGACTCCGCATTCCAACAAAAACTGGGATACAACAAAGAGACCCTGCCCTGCCTCTTCATCCCCGAAACCTACCAAGTCTATTGGGACATGAGTGCAGAAGAGTTCTTCGAAAGAATGCAAAAAGAGCACCAGAAGTTCTGGAACCAGGAACGCTTAGACAAAGCCACCGCCATCGGAATGACCCCGACGGAAGTCTGCACCCTCGCCTCCATCGTCGAGGAAGAGACAAACAACAATCCCGAAAAACCAATGGTGGCAGGGCTCTACATCAACCGCCTGCACACCGGCATGCCCCTGCAAGCCGACCCTACCATCAAATTTGCCTTGCAGGACTTCGGCTTGCGGAGAATTACGAATGCCCATCTGGCAGTAAAGTCACCCTACAACACCTACATCAATGCCGGACTACCTCCCGGTCCTATACGCATCCCCTCACCCATCGGACTGGATGCTGTGCTGAATTATACGAAACACAACTACCTCTATATGTGTGCCAAAGAGGACTTCTCGGGCACCCATAACTTTGCATCCAATTATGCCGAGCACATGAAAAATGCAAGAAAATATTGGAATGCATTAAACGAAAGAAAGATTTTTAAGTAATTTGCTGATAAAATAAAAGCAAAATCCTATATTTGCGTCAAATATTAATCCATGACTAACACTTAAATATTCAGATATGAGCAAGCAACTCTTACTTGGCGATGAAGCCATTGCACAAGCTGCATTAGATGCCGGACTTTCGGGTGTATATGCCTATCCCGGCACTCCTTCTACGGAAATCACCGAATATATTCAGATGGCACCGATTACTGCCGAAAAGAACATCCATAACCGCTGGTGCTCTAACGAGAAAACTGCGATGGAGGCTGCCCTGGGCATGTCCTTTGCAGGCAAGCGTTCACTGGTGTGCATGAAGCACGTGGGTATGAACGTAGCTGCCGACTGTTTCATCAATTCCGCCATTACCGGCGTAAAAGGCGGTCTGATAGTCATTGCTGCCGACGACCCCAGTATGCACTCTTCACAGAATGAGCAGGACAGCCGTTTCTATGGCGACTTCTCCCTCATCCCGATGTACGAACCAAGCAACCAGCAAGAAGCATACGACATGGCGTACAACGGATTCAGCTTCTCCGAACAGACCGGCGAACCCATCCTGATGCGCATGGTTACGCGCCTGGCACACTCCCGTTCCGGCGTAGAGCGCAAGGAGCAGCAACCGCAGAATGAGATTTCCTTCAGCGACGACCCGCGTCAGTTCATCCTCCTGCCGGGTAATGCACGCAAACGTTACAAAGCATTGCTGCAACGCCAGGACGAATTTATCAAAGCTTCTGAAAACTCCGCTTACAACAAATATACCGACGGCCCCAACAAAAAGCTGGGTATCGTGGCATGCGGCATCGGCTACAACTACCTAATGGAAAACTATCCCGAAGGTTGCGAATATCCGGTTCTGAAAATCGGACAATATCCGTTGCCCAAGAAACAGCTGATGCAGCTGGTAGAAGCATGTGACGAGATTCTGGTACTGGAAGACGGACAACCGTTCGTAGAAAAACAGCTGAAAGGCTATCTGGGCATCGGCATCAAAGTAAAAGGCCGTTTGGACGGCACTCTTTCACAAGACGGAGAGCTGAACCCGGACAGCGTGGCACGTGCCGTAGGCAAGGAGAACAAGGCTGAATTCAGCGTTCCTTCTCTGGTAGAGATGCGCCCGCCCGCTTTGTGCGAGGGTTGCGGCCATCGCGACATGTACACGGTGCTGACCCAAGTATTGAAAGAAGAATATCCCACTTATAAGGTGTTCAGCGACATTGGTTGCTACACGCTGGGAGCCAATGCCCCATTCAACGCCATTAACTCTTGTGTGGATATGGGCGCCTCCATCACCATGGCGAAGGGTGCTTCAGATGCCGGCCTGCATCCTGCCGTAGCCGTCATCGGCGACTCCACCTTCACCCACTCGGGCATGACGGGACTGCTGGATTGCGTCAACGAAAACGCCGACGTCACCATCGTCATCTCCGACAACGAAACCACCGCCATGACCGGAGGACAAGATTCTGCCGGCACCGGACGTCTGGAAGCCATCTGCGCCGGCATCGGTGTAGCTCCCGAACACATCCGCGTCGTAGTGCCCTTGAAGAAAAACTACGAAGAGATGAAGCAAATTATCCGGGAAGAAATCGAGTACCACGGCGTATCCGTCATCATCCCCCGCAGAGAATGTATCCAAACATTAGCACGCAAAAAAAGAAACAAGTAAAGCCATGAAAAAAGACATCATACTTTCCGGCGTAGGAGGACAAGGTATCCTCTCCATCGCCACCGTAATCGGCAAAGCAGCCCTCAAGGACGGACTCTACATGAAGCAGGCAGAAGTACACGGCATGAGCCAGCGAGGCGGCGACGTGCAGTCCAACCTGCGCATCAACGACCAACCTATCGCTTCGGACCTCATTCCCACAGGAAAATGCGACCTCATCATCTCCCTGGAACCGATGGAAGCACTGCGCTACCTCCCCTACCTCAGCCCCGAAGGTTGGCTGGTGACCAATGAAGCCCCCTTCATCAACATTCCCAACTATCCGGCAGAAGAAGACATCAAGGCCGAAATCAACAAGCTGCCGCATAAAATCATGCTGAACGTAAACGAAGTGGCAAAAGAAGTCGGCTCTCCCCGCGTAGCGAACATCGTACTGCTGGGCGCCACCATCCCCTTCCTCGGCATCGACTACGCAAAGGTGCAAGACAGCATCCGCGAAATCTTCCAACGCAAGGGCGACGCCATTGTAGAGCTGAACCTCAAAGCGTTGGCTGCCGGCAAAGAGATTGCTGAAAAACTGATGTAAACTATAATTGACTCTAAATTTCAACATACCATGAATAACAAATACTGGGAAGAAGAGATTGAAACGATGCCCCGTGAGCAGTTGCGCGAACTGCAACTGCAACGGTTAAAAAAGACTGTCAGCATTGCCGCCAACTCTCCTTATTATAAAAAGGTATTCCAAGAGCATGGCATCACTGCCGACAGCATCCGGTCTGTAGAAGACATACGTAAGATACCGTTTACCACCAAGGCCGATATGCGCGCCAATTATCCTTTTGGATTAGTAGCAGGCGATATGCGTGAGGACGGAGTACGTATCCATTCTTCCAGTGGTACTACGGGCACGCCGACGGTCATCGTACACTCCCAACACGATTTGGACTCTTGGGCTAACTTAGTGGCACGCTGCCTCTATATGGTAGGTATCCGTAAGACGGATGTTTTCCAAAACAGCTCCGGTTACGGCATGTTCACCGGAGGACTGGGCTTTCAGTATGGAGCCGAACGCCTGGGTGCGCTGACTGTTCCTGCCGCTGCCGGAAACAGCAAGCGTCAGATAAAGTTCATCACCGACTTCAAGACCACTGCCCTGCATGCCATTCCCAGCTATGCCATCCGCTTGGCAGAGGTATTCCAGGAAGAAGGGATGGACCCCGCCGGCACAAGTCTGAAAACGCTTGTTATCGGTGCCGAACCCCACACAGACGAGCAACGCAGAAAGATTGAGCGCATGCTTGGCGTCAAAGCCTACAACAGCTTTGGTATGACTGAAATGAACGGTCCCGGCGTAGCCTTCGAGTGCACCGAACAAGACGGCATGCACTTCTGGGAAGATTGCTACCTGGTCGAAATCATTAACCCGGAAACCGGCGAACCCGTACCGGAAGGTGAAATCGGCGAACTGGTACTGACAACGCTGGACAGAGAGATGATGCCCCTCATCCGCTACCGTACACGCGACCTTACCCGCATCCTGCCCGGCAAGTGCCCTTGCGGACGTACCCACATCCGTATAGACCGCATCAAAGGCCGTAGCGACGATATGTTCATCATCAAGGGAGTCAATATCTTCCCCATGCAGGTGGAAAAGGTGCTGGTACAATTCCCCGAATTGGGCAGCAATTACCTCATCACGCTCGAAACGGTCAATAACCAGGATGAGATGATTGTGGAAGTTGAACTTAGCGACCTCTCTACCGACAATTACATCGAGCTGCAAAAGATTAGCAAAGCCATTACCCGCCAGCTGAAAGACGAGATTCTGGTAACTCCGAAGTTACGGTTGGTAAAGAAAGGTTCCTTGCCGCAGAGCGAAGGAAAAGCCGTCAGGGTAAAAGACTTACGGGACAACAAATAAACTTAAAAAAACTCTTTTCAAAACAGACCATCTGTTCACCCGATACAGATGGTCTGTCTTGTATAAACACATCATCTATCTTCCCTTGACACATCATCTGTTTCAGCATCACGTATCATCGTTTCACAATCACCCACATCCGCATAAAACGAAAGAGGAACGGTTATCCAAACAGATTACCGTTCCTCTTTTATAGAAAGCCGCACCGATGATGTGATGAAACTCCGTATGACATGATTTGAGTGCTCCTCCTCTTTGTAATCCACCGACTCAAGAGTTACCCCGAAGGGCGTGGCCCGCCATTGAGAAGCGAAGCTTGTCTCGGTATTTCATAAAAATTGATGAGTTTCCCGATCCAATCAATGCGGCTATTTTTTCTATAACAAAGGTAATGAGTTTCTATGAAAGAAACAAGTAAAAGCAGTAAATTGTTTCAAGTCCTTTTCAAGTTTTAACCCCTCCCCGGAGTATCAGAAAACAAAAAGTGCTGACTACCAAAAGAGTAATCAGCACCTCGTAATTTATCTGCTAACTGTTTTTATGCAGCCTTTGCTTTAGCAACGATAGCCTTGAAAGCTTCCGGATGGTTCATCGCTAAATCAGCCAACACTTTGCGGTTGATTTCGATACCAGCTTTGTGCAAAGCGCCCATCAGCTTAGAGTAAGACATACCTTCCAGACGAGCGGCAGCGTTGATACGCTGAATCCACAAAGCACGGAAGTTTCTCTTCTTGTTCTTACGGTCACGGAACGCATAGGTCAAACCTTTTTCCCAAGTATTCTTGGCAACGGTCCAAACGTTCTTTCTTGCACCAAAGTAACCTCTGGTCAATTTCAAAATTTTCTTTCTTCTTGCTTTAGAAGCAACATGATTTACTGATCTTGGCATAGTTTTACTTGTTTTTGAATGTTAGCGCCGTTACTTCACGCAGCGGACTTAAAGCTAATGCATTCGGTTAATAACTTTAATACTTTTGTACGCTTTTCAATTACTTCATTGCTAAGAGCTCTTTCACCTGGCTTACATCTGTTGTACTAACAAGTGTAGAGTAGCACAAGTTTCTTTTCTGCTTCTTAGTTTTCTTAGTCAGGATGTGACTATGAAAAGCGTGCTTTCTTTTGATTTTACCTGTTCCGGTAAGAGTAAATCTCTTTTTAGAACCGGAGTTAGTCTTCATCTTTGGCATCTTTTTTAAACTTTTTAATTATTAAATTATATGGCAACGCACTATACCTATGGCGTTACTCACTTCTTTATTCTTCTTCGGTTTCAGCCGACGCAGCCTTTGGCGCATCTTCGGCAGGCTTGGGAGCCGCGCTCTTCTTAGGTGCCGCCACTTTCTTCGGAGAGAGCTGGATTGTCATTCTCTTTCCTTCCAAAACCGGCATTTGGTCTACCTTCGCATAGTCTTCCAAATCATTGGCAAAACGGAGCAGCAACACTTCACCTTGCTCTTTGAACAAGATGGAACGTCCTTTAAAGAATACGTAGGCCTTCACCTTGTCACCATCTTCCAAAAAGCCTTTAGCATGCTTCAACTTGAAGTTATAGTCATGGTCATCTGTCTGAGGTCCAAAACGTATTTCCTTCACGTTCACTTTTACCTGCTTTGCCTTTTGCTCTTTCTGACGCTTCTTTAACTGATAAAGAAATTTAGAATAATCAATAATACGACAAACAGGGGGTTGTGCATTTGGAGAAATCTCCACGAGATCCGCTTCATGTTCTTCAGCAAGTCTTAAAGCCTGCGCTATCGGATACACTTTTGGTTCTACTTCATCGCCCACTATGCGGACTTCTTTGGCCCGGATTTGTTCGTTAATCCGATGTTGCCCTTTTAAGCTGTCATTCTTCATTAAATAACGTTTACTTCCAGTTTGTTTCTTATTTACTATTCCCAAATTAATGTTTTTGTTAAGTAAAAGCGAACTTTAGAACATCTAATATATGCTATGCTTCTACAATTGGGCGCAAAGTTACCATTTATTTATCATATTCTGAACTTCTTCGTTCATTTTTTTGGCAAATTCTTCAAATTTCATGGTTCCTTTATCACCTTCTCCCTGCTTGCGGACAGCAACTTCCTTGTTTTCAGCCTCCTTTTCACCTACAACCAGCATGTACGGAATACGCTTCATCTCATTGTCACGAATCTTACGGCCAATCTTTTCATTGCGCTCATCCACAATGGCACGGATGTCATATCGCTTCAAGTATTGTTTCACTTCATGCGCATAGTCGTTGAACTTCTCGCTGATAGGCAGGATGGCAACCTGGTCGGGAGTCAGCCACAACGGGAACTTACCGGCCGTATGCTCAATAAGCACAGCCACGAAGCGTTCCATGGAGCCGAACGGAGCACGGTGAACCATTACGGGACGGTGCTTCTGATTGTCGGCACCGGTATATTCCAGCTGAAAACGTTCCGGCAGGTTGTAGTCCACCTGGATGGTACCCAGCTGCCAACGGCGACCGATGGCATCCTTCACCATGAAGTCCAATTTAGGACCATAGAAAGCGGCTTCTCCATATTCTATTTTTGCCTTCAGACCCTTTTCTTCACAAGCTTCGATGATGGCTCGTTCTGCTTTTTCCCAGTTCTCGTCGCTACCGATATATTTTTCGCGGTTCACCTTGTCGCGCAAGGAAATCTGTGCCTCGAAGTTCTCGAAGTCCATAGATTCGAACACGATGGAGATAATGTCCATAACACGGAGGAACTCATCCTTCACCTGGTCCGGACGGCAGAAGATATGCGCATCATCCTGCGTAAAGCTACGTACACGTGTCAAACCGTGCAACTCGCCACTCTGCTCGTAACGGCAAACCGTACCGAACTCTGCCAAACGTAAAGGCAGGTCTTTGTAAGAACGGGGTGAGTTCTTGTAAATCATACAGTGGTGAGGGCAGTTCATCGGTTTCAAGAAGTATTCCTCTCCTTCTTCCGGCGTGTGGATGGGCTGGAAGGAGTCCTTACCATATTTTGCGTAGTGTCCGGAAGTGATGTAAAGCAATTTGTTGCCGATGGGCGGACACATTACTTCCTGATAATCGTAACGGGCCTGGATGCGGCGCAAGAAGTCCTGCAAGCGGATGCGCAGTGCAGTACCTTTGGGTAGCCACATCGGGAGTCCCTTACCTACGGTGTCGGAGAACATGAACAAGTCCATCTCCTTACCGATTTTGCGGTGGTCGCGCTTCTTGGCTTCTTCCAGCAGAACAAGATACTCATCCAGCATCTTCTTCTTCGGGAAGGTGATACCATAGATACGGGTCATCATCTTACGGTCTTCTTGTCCACGCCAATAAGCACCGGCAACGGAAGTCAGCTTAATAGCCTTGATAGGAGCTGTGGTCATCAAGTGAGGGCCACGGCACAAGTCGGTAAATGCACCCTGCGTATAAGTTGTGATGTGGCCGTCTTCCAATTCGGAAATCAGCTCGCATTTATAAGTTTCTCCACGATCACCGAACATCTTCAAAGCATCTGCCTTGGCAATGTCTTGTCTGACAACCGCTTCTTTCTTAGCCACCAGTTCAGCCATCTTTTTCTCAATGGCTGGCAGGTCAGCTTCCTTGATAGTCGTTTCACCCGGGTCCACATCATAGTAGAAACCGTTTTCGATAGCAGGACCTATACCGAACTGGATGCCCGGATAGAGTTCCTGCAAAGCTTCGGCCAGCAAGTGGGCACTGGTATGCCAAAAGGCATGCTTACCCTGCTCATCCTCCCATTTATAAAGAACCACTTCAGCGTCTTGCATGATAGGACGCCCCAAATCATAAATTTCTCCGTTCACGCCACAAGCCAGCACGTCTTGTGCCAATCGCGAACTGATGCTTTCTGCAATCTGCAGTCCCGTTACTCCTTCGTTATATTCACGAACAGAGCCGTCTGGAAATGTTATCTTTATCATAGTTTATATGTATATTTCATTTTTCAGAACGCAAAAATAGCTAATTCTTTTTGATATTCTATTTTTTAGCAAAAAAATGTTATTCCCGTGTATCTGTAAACCTCTTTATGATATTATAGGCCGAGACAATGCCCAACTCTCCGGCTTTACTCAAATCGGCAATACCTTGTTTGTTATTCCCCAGGAAGATGTGCGTCAACCCACGGTTAAAGTATGCTTCAGCAAAATCGGGACTCAGCTCAATCGCCTTGTCATAATCCGCCAAGGCGGCACGGTAATCCTTCAGTAACGAAGACACATTGCCACGGTTATAATAGCCATAGACAAAATCAGGAGCCAATAGAATAACGTGATCCAGGTCATTCTTCACAACTTCATAATCGATGGCTGTCACTTCAGGCTTCTTCATTTCCGTTGTACCCGAAGTGGCACCTTCACTCATTGTGGCTTCGGCCTTTTTATATTCCAGTTGCTTATAACGCACCAAAGCACGCATAAAGTATGCCGGGAAGAAAGTGTCGTCCAACAAGATACTCTTTGTAAAGTCATCTATGGAACTGGCAAAATCCTGAACCAGATAGAAATCCAGACCTCTCATGAAACGTTTCTTGGCGTTCTTCTCGTCAGCCACCACATCAGACGTATGAGCGTCTATCAAAGCAAAGTGAAAGCGTACTTGTTCCTCCGTCAACGGAGCTTCCATATTGGTGATGCGCAGTGGCTTCGGGAACAGTTTCGAATGGTTCAGTTCCTCAATATACTTATGATAATGTACGATACGCTTCACATCGCTCAGTTTCTCATAATAAGTCAAAGCATACATCGGCTCGAGCTTGATGGTCACATTCCGGTCTTGTACACGTCCGCGATAATCGCTCTTATAACGCTGGTCAGCTTCCGAATCGTCCGCTATTACAATTTTCCGATAATTTTCCATGTTCTTGTCGGATTTCTTACGGGTCTTCCCGCCATCTCCATTGGAGTTTTCCGAGGAATTATCCGCAACATCCTTACTGTCGTCACCTTCCTTTTTGTCACCAGAAGAAACACCGTTACGCTTGTCTATCTGCATCTTCATGATTTTGAACTCATCCTGCTCGGCTCCCTTATGGTCGCCAATCTTTTTACGGGCTTCGGCACGCTGATAATAGCCGGCCATAAAGTTAGGATATTCTGCAATCACTTTGGAATAGTCACTGATAGCTCCCCGGTAATCCCCCGTCTGCGCACGTAACAAACCACGATTGAAGGTGGCCATCATGTTATCCGGTTCCATCTTCAACACAAAATCAAAATCCTCTATTGCCCGGTTGTCATCGCCCACCTGGGCACGTAGCAAACCGCGGTTGTAGTGCCCGAGAAAATTATTCGGATCAATATCCAAAGCCAAATCATAGTCACTCATGGCGCCTCTCAAATTATTCTGATGGAAACGCGCCAAGGCACGGTTGATATAGTTACCGGCATTCTTTGCACTCAGATGGATAGACTGGTCCAAATCAGCTTCAGCCTCTTTATACTTCCCCTGCTGGAGGCGTACAATGGCTCTTGCCCCCCATCCATCCGGGTCATAACGGTCCATATCGATGGCTTTGTCAAAATCACGCAAAGCTTGTATCGTATCATTCTGTTTCAGGGAGACTTCCCCGCGCATCAGATAGGCACGTGTATATCTGGGGGCAATTGTCAGAAGCGTACCCAAATCTTCCTTAGCCGCCTCATAATCTTCTTTCTGAATATGGCAAAGGGAAAGATTATGCCAAAGCACCACATTCTCCGGGTCGTATTTGATAGCGGTTTTATAATCTTCAATCGCCTCGTCAAACTTGTTCTGACGGATACGTGCCAGTCCTCTGATCTGGTAAGCACCTACCACAAAAGGATTTCTTTGAATCGCAGCATCACAATCACTCTCCGCTCCCTGATAGTCATCCAAATTGATTTTTGCCAGTCCACGGAAGAAATAAGGCTCATATAAATAAGGTTTCGCGTTGATTACCTGATTAAAATATTGGATAGAAAGCACGTAATCCTCAAAATACAATGCATTCCGAGCAATGGTCATCACCCGTTCCGTATTGATTTGTGCATACAACAATGTGGGTAACAGCAAAATAGCCGTCAGTATTTTTTTTATCATCTTGTTTTATAAATGCTTGTAAACGAAACAAAAGTAATGTTTTTCGTTTACTTGTCAGGATTCACGGAATACTTTTTATATTTTTTGAGCCTTTTATAGCATATTATATGATTGACTTATTTCTTTACGGTTTTCACCTTATAAGTACAGTGTGCCTTGCCTTTCAACATGGCATTCAGTTTTCCTTTAATCATCTGCTTGCGCAACGGAGACAAATGGTCGATGAACATCTTTCCTTCCAGATGGTCGAACTCGTGCTGCATCACGCGTGCCAGGTAGCCTTCGATAATCTCATCGTGCGGTTCCAAGTTCTCGTCCAGGTATTGCACGCGTATTTTGTTGCCACGCTTCACTGATTCATGAATTCCGGGAAGGCTCAAGCAACCCTCGTCCATAGAAACTTCCTCACCGGACACTTCCAGGATATGGGCATTGATATACGCTTTGCGGAAATCTTTATATTCTGGCAAATCATCAGACAAGACATCCAGATTAATGGTTACTACGCGGATAGGCAAACCTATTTGCGGTGCAGCAAGTCCCACACCTTCAGCATTGTCCATCGTTTCAAACATATTCTCAATAAGTTCTTTCAAATTCGGATAGTCCGGGGCAATATCCTCTGCTACCTTTCTCAATACGGGCTGGCCGTACACATAAATGGGTAAAATCATTTCCTTTACTACAAATTACTAATTACAAATTACTTTCTATACATTATAAAAAAGAGAAACGTTTGTTCTCTAAATAAGTTTGCAGAATAATAGTTGCACTGATTTCATCCACCAGTGCTTTATTTTGGCGGTCTTTCTTTTTCAATCCGGCCTCAAGCATCGTCCGATGAGCCAGAACAGAAGTAAAACGCTCGTCTACATATTCAACCGGCATGTCAGGCAGTTTCTTCTTCAGCGAACGGACAAAAGGTTCGATATTCTTCATATTTTCCGAAGCCTCATTGTTCATCTGCTTAGGAAAGCCTACCAAGATACGCTCTACCGGCTCCTTAGCCACATAATCAAGAAGAAACTGCAACAATTGGTGTGTAGGCACAGTTGTCAGTCCATTCGCAATCATCTGCAATGTATCACTCACGGCTATTCCCGTGCGTTTCCGACCGTAGTCTATGGCTATTATTCTACTCATAATGGGCTACAAAATTACGATTAAAATTTGAATTCCGCCGTTAATCTTACATATATAATACAGAAAAAGGGATGTCTGATAGTATCAAACATCCCCTCCTCTGATTTTTTCACTAATTATTTCAAATGAATTTTGTATGTCAACCCTCCACTGAAATATTTCATCCTCTGCATTTCCACCTGCACATGCAGATGCTTGAACAACAGATAAGTGGCTCCCAAGGCAAAGTCCTTGGAGTCATATTCCGCTATCATCCTTAACTGCGGATGAAAGGACGGATTGTAGGTGACACCCAATGCAAAGCCATTCAGTTTGTACTCCTTGCGGTTGTTGTAAAGGTAGGAAAGATGGACACCGATCTCCTCCTTACCCGCAACGGGTATATGCTTGGAGGCGGCAATATAGAAACGACTGTAATAGCCGTTACCTTCCGTGGTGCCGACCTGGCCGCCGCCGGAGGAAGTGAACGGGTCGGACGTCCCCAGCACGACAGCCGGCATGTATTTCCAGAACTGCCCCTCCTTCAACACACGCAGACGGGCGGAAAAGTAGCGGTCCTGGTTCGTGAATCCGCTGTATCCGTATGGCTTCAATCCTAACGCCTCCGCCTTGAAGAGCGTACACGTGTAGGCCACTTCCAGAAAGGGGAAGATGGTGACATTTAGGAAGTAGTTGTAGGTATGATAGTACCAGGTGGGCGGTGTGAGCTCCTTGTTCAAGAAGTTACCGCCAACCATGAAAGTCTTGTCACGCTGCATCTCCGCAGAGGGCGCATGCAACAGCCCGGTCGTACCATACGTCAACTGGGAAAAGGCCGAAAGGGAAAGGCTGCAAAACAGAACGATAAAGAATAGCTTAAACTTCATCATCACATATAAATTCAGTCGCTGATAAAAAATGGATTGCTTTATGACATGCATCGGACATAGTACCAAAAAAAGGCGTCTGAGTCCCAGACGCCTTCATTTTTAGAGTCTATTTGTCACTTGGAGTATATTATTCCAGGATAACTACGCGGTTCAAGAAGTTCTTGCCGAACATATTGGCAGTACCACCGAATCCAACGAGTTCGAGCTGGTCTTTGTCAACACCCTGAGCAATCAAGGCATCGTAAACAACCTGAGCACGCTTTTCAGACAGCTTCTGGTTCCAAGAAGCGCTACCGGTAGCCTTGTCGGCATAGCCTGCAACCTTGTACTTCTTGTCCGGATTAGCCTTCAGAATCTTGGCTGCCAGTTCGATGTTAACCTTGCCATAGTCGTCCAGACGGGCGCTGCCAATCTTGAAGAAGATGGCACGCGGACCGGCAACTTCAACTTCCTTGGTCACTTCCTTAACTTCAGGTTTAGCGTTGGCCAGTGCATTCTTGCAGTTAGCCAGGTCAGCTTGAGCCTGAGCCAGTTCACTTCTATATCTGTTGATTTCTGCATTGACTGCGTCTTCGTCAATCTTAGAAACCGGAACGAACTTCTTACCGCCGAAGATGTAGCTAACGCCTGCGGTCAGCATACCTGTACCTTCAGCCTTGCGATGGCTGCTGAT
>NZ_OBMS01000036.1:0-26445 GCF_900217715.1 Bacteroides sp. AR29 | reverse complement strand
ATGGTACTGCGTAACAGTGGGAGAGTAGGTAGTCGCCGTTTTCAGAAGAAGCCTCCGTGTCTGATAAGGATACGGAGGCTTTGTTCGTTTTATATCTTTACATATACTTGGATGCCGGCATGGATTGTTCTTGTGTTTTAGGCCATGAGTTTTCTGCTGATTTGTAGTGATATCAGGGTGAAATGAACATAAAAAAATGAATATTTTACTCTAAATACTACATAATGAGGATAATTATTCGTATCTTTGTCGCCCGAATAAACAAAAGAAGCTTTGGGAAAGTTTGATAAATACAAAATAGACCTGAAAGGTATGCAAGCAGATTCATGCAAATATGAGTTTGTGCTAGACAACCTTTTCTTTGCCAATATTGATGGACCGGAAGTGCAGAAGGGTAAAGTCAATGTGGTGTTAGTTGTAAAGAAAACATCTCGTGCTTTCGAATTGAACTTCCAGACAGACGGAATGGTGTGGGTGCCATGTGACCGTTGTTTGGACGATATGGAACAGCTTGTCAGCTCGACAGATAAGCTGCTGGTTAAGTTCGGTCATGAATATGCCGAAGAAGGTGACAATCTCATAGTAATTCCCGAAGAGGAAGGTGAGATTAATGTAGCATGGTTTATGTACGAGTTTGTAGCTTTGGCCATCCCTATGAAGCATGTGCATGCTCCGGGTAAGTGTAACAAGGCAATGACCAGCAAATTGAGTAAGCATATGCGCACTACTCCGGATGATGATATGGCTGAGGACACATTTGCTCCGGAAGAAGAGGTGGAGCTGATGAATGAAGAAGAAACGCAGGTAGACCCGCGTTGGGACGAATTAAAGAAAATATTAGATAACAATTAAAGATTAAAGAAAATGGCACATCCTAAGAGAAGACAGTCAAAAACAAGAACTGCGAAGAGAAGAACTCATGATAAAGCAGTAGCTCCTACACTGGCTATTTGCCCGAATTGTGGTGAGTGGCATGTATATCACACTGTATGTGGTGCATGTGGTTACTATAGAGGTAAGCTTGCAGTTGAAAAGGAAGCTGCCGTATAATTACGGTCAGTTTGACTAAAACTTATACTTGAATATCGGGCGTCTAAAAAGATTTGTAATTTAATAAGCAAACCTTTTTAGACTACCGTTGTTTCAGTAGTTCTATAAGTAAACAAGATTTTAATGGAAAAAATAAATGCAGTAATTACAGGAGTCGGCGGTTATGTACCTGATTACGTCTTGACGAACGACGAAATCTCAAGAATGGTGGATACGAATGACGAATGGATTATGACTCGTATCGGAGTAAAGGAAAGACGTATCCTGAATGAAGAAGGGTTAGGTAGTTCCTATATGGCGCGTAAAGCTGCCAAACAGCTGATGCAACGTACTGGCGCGGATCCGGATGATATAGATCTGGTGATTGTAGCTACTTCCACTCCGGATTATCATTTCCCTTCTACAGCTTCTATTTTATGTGATAAGTTAAGGCTGAAAAATGCATATGCTTTTGACTTGCAGGCAGCCTGCAGCGGATTTCTCTATCTGATGGAGACTGCGGCCAATTTCATCCGTTCTGGAAGATATAAGAAGGTTATCATTGTGGGAGCCGACAAGATGTCGTCAATGGTTGATTATACAGACCGTGCTACTTGTCCTATCTTTGGAGACGGTGCTGCAGCTTTCATGCTCGAGCCGACAACAGAGGATGTAGGTATTATGGATGCTATTCTGAGAACCGACGGCAAAGGTTTGCCTTTCCTGCATATGAAAGCGGGTGGTTCGGTTTGTCCTCCCTCTTATTTTACCGTAGACAACCACATGCATTACATTTATCAGGAAGGACGTACTGTGTTTAAGTATGCCGTATCCAATATGTCGGATGTTAGCGCGGCCATTGCCGAGAAAAACGGTCTGACAAAGGATAGTATTGACTGGGTGATTCCGCACCAGGCCAATCTTCGTATCATCGATGCTGTGGCACATCGTCTGGAAGTTCCTCGTGAGAAAGTACTGATTAATATCGAACGTTACGGCAATACCAGTGCTGCTACGTTGCCTCTTTGTATCTGGGACTTTGAAGATAAGCTGAAGAAAGGCGACAATCTTATTTTCACTGCATTCGGCGCAGGATTTACCTGGGGAGCCGTGTATGTGAAGTGGGGATACGACGGAAAGAAGCAGTAACATACTATTGCTAAATAATAATATGATAAAAACGCATCCTATTTCGATTCGATGCGTTTTTTTGTCTCAATTCAAATACTGAAGTCATGCACAAAGCAGGTTTTGTAAATATCGTGGGAAATCCGAATGTGGGCAAATCCACATTGATGAACGTTTTGGTAGGTGAGCGCATTTCTATCGCCACTTTCAAGGCGCAGACCACCCGTCATCGGATTATGGGCATCTATAATACGGATGACATGCAAATTGTGTTTTCGGACACTCCGGGTGTATTGAAGCCAAACTATAAGTTACAGGAGTCCATGCTTAATTTCTCCACTTCGGCATTGGCGGATGCAGATGTGTTGCTGTATGTGACAGATGTGGTTGAGACTCCCGACAAGCATAATGATTTTGTGGAGAAAGTAGGACACTTGGACGTTCCGGTATTGCTGCTTATCAATAAGATTGATTTAAGCAACCAGGAAAAGCTGGTGGAACTGGTGGAAGCATGGAAGGAATTGCTGCCGAAGGCGGAAATTATTCCTATCTCTGCTACTTCGAAATTTAATGTGGATTATGTCATGAAGCGGGTGAAGGAGCTGTTGCCCGACTCACCTCCTTATTTCGACAAGGACCAGTGGACGGACAAGCCGGCGCGTTTCTTCGTGACCGAAATAATCCGTGAGAAAATTCTGTTGTACTACGATAAGGAAATCCCTTATTCGGTGGAGGTGATGGTAGAACAGTTTAAGGAGGAGGCAAAGAAGATTCATATCAGTGCCGTAATCTATGTGGAGCGTGATTCGCAAAAAGGTATTATCATAGGCAAGCAGGGGAAGGCTTTGAAGAAAGTGGCTACTGAAGCGCGCCGTGATTTGGAGAGGTTTTTCGGGAAAACGATATTCCTGGAGACGTTTGTGAAAGTTGATAAGGATTGGCGGAGTTCGGACAAGGAACTGCGTAATTTTGGTTATCAGCTGGATTAAGAGTTATTCATACGACTGTGACAGTCGCAAAAAACAAAGAGTGTGAACTATGGGAAATTTAGTTGCAATCGTAGGACGTCCCAATGTGGGAAAGTCTACATTATTTAACCGTCTGACCAAGACACGTCAGGCAATTGTGAATGAGGAAGCGGGAACCACCCGTGACCGCCAATATGGAAAGACCGAATGGTTGGGACGTGAGTTCTCCGTGGTAGATACCGGCGGTTGGGTAGTGAACTCTGATGATATTTTCGAAGAAGAGATTCGTAAGCAGGTATTGATGGCGGTGGACGAAGCCGACGTGATACTGTTTGTGGTGGATGTGATGAACGGGGTTACGGACCTCGACGAGCAGGTAGCTGCCATCTTGCGTCGTGCCAAGAAGCCTGTGTTGCTGGTTGCCAATAAGACTGATAATCATGAACTGCAATACAATGCCCCTGAGTTCTATAGCTTGGGTTTGGGTGACCCTTATTGTATTTCTGCTGTAACGGGTAGCGGTACGGGCGATATGATGGACCTTATCGTCAGCAAGTTCAAGAAGGAATCTGATGAAATTCTGGACGAGGATATTCCCCGCTTTGCAGTAGTGGGACGCCCTAATGCCGGAAAGTCTTCCATAGTCAATGCCTTTATTGGAGAAGACCGCAACATCGTGACGGAGATTGCCGGTACCACGCGCGATTCTATCTATACCCGCTACAATAAATTCGGTTTTGATTTCTACCTGGTAGATACGGCGGGTATCCGTAAGAAGAACAAGGTGAATGAGGATTTGGAGTACTACTCCGTAATCCGTTCCATTCGTTCCATTGAGAATGCAGATGTATGTATTTTGATGGTAGACGCTACGCGTGGCATCGAAAGCCAGGATTTGAATATCTTCTCCTTGATACAGAAGAATGCCAAGGGGCTGGTGGTTGTGGTGAATAAGTGGGACTTGGTGAAGGACAAGACTGTGAAGGTGATGAAGACTTTCGAAGATGCTATCCGCAACCGTTTCGCTCCGTTTGTGGATTTTCCTATCATCTTTGCTTCGGCACTGACCAAACAGCGTATTCTGAAGGTATTGGAAGAGGCGCGTGATGTGTACGAAAATCGTATGACGCGTATTCCGACAGCTCGTTTGAACGAGGAAATGCTGCCGCTTATCGAGGCGTATCCACCCCCTTCAATTAAGGGTAAGTATATCAAGATAAAGTATATTACGCAGTTGCCCAATACCCAGGTGCCGTCATTTGTTTATTTTGCAAATCTTCCACAATATGTGAAAGAGCCTTACAGACGATTCCTGGAAAATAAGATGCGTGAGAAATGGAAGTTGACCGGAACTCCGATAAATATCTATATCCGGCAGAAGTAAAATATATCGTGATGATATAGTCGATTCTATTAACTGGTTTTATGAAGAGAAAGCGTCCGGAACATAGCTTCCGGACGCTTTCTTATGTAATAGGTTAGAAAATGAGGTGTGGTTTTATCCTTCAAGGTTCTGTATCTCCACTTCTTTGACTTTCCGGAATAGGTCAGATGCAAATATGAAACTGTTCAACCGCTCGTTGGTGGAAGTGAAGATATCGTCTTTATTGCCTTCCCATTCTTTGTGTCCTTCGTAAATATAGATGATTTTTTCTCCGATACCCATTACAGAGTTCATGTCATGAGTGTTGATGAGAGTAGTCATATTGTATTCTCGGGTTATATCTTGTATCAGTTCGTCGATGACAAGCGAGGTCTTGGGGTCAAGTCCTGAATTCGGCTCGTCACAGAACAAGTATTGCGGGTTTAGGGCAATGGCACGGGCAATGGCTACGCGTTTCTGCATACCGCCGCTGATTTCTCCGGGAAATTTGTCTTTGGCTTCAATCAGGTTTACACGCTCCAAGCAGAACATGGCACGACGAGTCCGATCGCGCAGGGTATCGTTGCTGAACATGTTCAGTGGAAACATCACATTGTCCAGTACCGTCATGGAATCGAACAGCGCGGCACTTTGGAAAATCATTCCCATTTCCCGGCGGAGCGCTTTCTTTTCCTTCTTTCCCATGGCGAGGAAGTTGCGGTGGTCATACAACAGTTCTCCTTTGTCCGGTGTCAGCAGACCCACGATACATTTCATGAGTACGGTTTTTCCCGAACCGCTCTGCCCTATAATCAGGTTGGTCTTTCCATTCTCGAAAGTGGCATTGATATCTTTCAGTACCTCTTTTTCTTCAAATGATTTGCAAAGTCCTTTCAGTTCAATCATCCCATTAAAAGTTGAGTTAATATTAGGTCGGCGAATAAGATAAGTACGCTGCTGCATACTACGGAGTCGGTGGACGCCTTGCCCACTTCGATGGAACCGCCTTCGACGGTGTAACCGAAGAATGCCGATACGCTGGCAATGATAAAGGCAAAGAACAGCGACTTGATGATGCCGCACCAAATAAACCATTCGACAAACATGTACTGCAAGCCGTATTCTAAATCTACCGCCGACATGATGCCGCCGAACCAGCAAGTACAGAAGGCACCTATGATACCGGCGAATATACTGAACGTCACCATCAGTGGAATGGTTGTCACCATAGCGGCAATTTTCGGTAGGATGAGATAGTTGGCAGAATTGACACCCATAATTTCAAGGGCGTCTATCTGCTGGGTGACTCGCATGGTGCCCAGCTCCGAGGCGATGTTTGACCCGACCTTTCCTGCCAGAATCAGACACATGATGGAGGAGGAGAATTCCAGCAGCATGATTTCTCGGGTTACATATCCCACTGTCCATCGAGGCATGAAAGGACTCTCGATGTTCAACTTTATCTGTATGGTGATTACAGCTCCGATGAAGAACGATATCAGCAATACGATGCCGATAGAGTTCACGCCGAGCTGTTCCAACTCGTTGACATATTGGCGGAAAAACATACGCATACGTTCGGGACGGGCAAATACGCGTCCCATCAGTATGATATATCGTCCCACTGTCTTAAGTGCTTTAAACATGACATATAAGTATTTGAATGCAAATGTACACTATTTCGGCTTATTTTTGCTACATTTGCGGCGAAAACCTTTAGAGTATGGAAGAAGAAAAAGGCATAAAGGACAATGTAGAGGAAGTTAAGGAAAATCTGCAGGCCGGACCAAGCTTGACTGCCGGGGCAGAGCCACGGGAGGAAGGTAGCATGGTGCTGCGTACGGAGGATTTGGTGAAAAAGTACGGAAAGCGTACGGTAGTGAGCCATGTGTCCATTGATGTGAAGCAAGGGGAGATTGTCGGTTTGCTGGGGCCGAATGGCGCCGGTAAGACAACTTCGTTTTATATGACCGTAGGGCTGATTACTCCCAATGAGGGACGTATCTTCTTGAATGATTTGGATATAACGAAATATCCGGTATACAAGCGTGCGCAGACGGGTATCGGTTATTTGGCGCAGGAGGCTTCCGTGTTCCGTCAAATGAGTGTGGAAGACAATATTGCATCTGTACTGGAAATGACTGACAAGCCTTTGGAGTATCAGAAAGACAAGCTGGAGAGCCTGATTGCAGAGTTCCGCTTGCAGAAGGTAAGGAAGAACAAGGGTAACCAGTTGTCAGGTGGCGAGCGGCGCCGTACAGAAATTGCCCGTTGTCTGGCCATTGACCCCAAATTTATTATGTTGGACGAGCCTTTTGCTGGTGTAGACCCGATTGCAGTGGAGGATATTCAGCAGATTGTGTGGAAGTTGAAAGATAGGAATATCGGCATTTTGATTACTGACCACAATGTGCAGGAGACGCTGAGCATTACCGATCGTGCTTATCTGCTATTTGAAGGAAAAATTCTGTTCCAGGGTACGCCGGAAGAGTTGGCCGAGAATAAGATTGTACGTGAAAAGTACCTGAGTAATAGCTTCGTACTTCGTCGCAAGGATTTTATGAAGTAATCCCGGATACTGTCGATTGATAGAAATAAAAAAGACCACTCATTCAGTGGCCTTTTTTATTTCTCCTTAAATCTCTATGATTAATATTTTGGAGGTCTTGCTTCTTTCACTACCATTTGGCGGCCGAAGAATTCAGCACCGTCTAGTTCGGCAATAGCTTTAGCTGCAGCAGCGTCATCTTCCATTTCTACAAAAGCGATGCCTCTGAAACGTCCGGTGGTGCGGTCATTGATAAATTTTACAGAAGATACTGTGCCGTAATCTTCCATTGCCTTCTGCAGGTCACTCTCCTTAACGCGGTAGTTAAGGTTTCCAACATAAATGTTCATAATGAAATTGATAAAATAAATATAATGAATAAAACTCTCTTGGAAGGAAGGCTGAATAATAAATGGATTACAACGACAGAGAGTTTACAAAAGCGTTCTTGAAAACGGAAGTAAAAACCATGTAATGGAAATCGAAAAACTAATGCGCCATCATTCCGCGACAAAGAAACGCATAAAATTCGGATAAACAATGTTTTTCCTTAATTATTTTTGTAGATTGTCGTGCCTTCGGGCAACTCCCATTTCTCTTCATAGAAACTGGACGGTTCGGTTTATCATCGTCTTTTCCCTGAGTATCTTTCCCATAAACGTCCTCCGTTGTCAGTCCGATGGTTGGGCTCTTCTACCGCTCTATCCAAGAATTAAACTGAAATAAATCGGCAATGTTCTTTTGATAATTGAAAGAATAACGCTAATTTTGCACGCCCATTTGAGATATGGAACAAAGTATAAATCAAATAAATAATTGTCAGAATGAACGTTTCATTACAAAACATTGACAAAGTAAGCGCACTGCTTACTGTAAAGCTTGAGAAAGCAGATTATCAGGAAAAAGTAGACAAATCATTGAAGAGCTTCCGTCAGAAGGCACAGATTCCCGGTTTCCGTAAGGGAATGGTTCCTATGAGCTTAGTTAAGAAAATGTATGGTAAGTCTGCATTGGCTGAAGAGGTGAACAAGCTGCTTTCAGAAACAGTATATAAGTATATCCAGGACAATAAGGTAAATATATTGGGCGAGCCTTTGCCCAACGAAGACAAGCAGCAGGAAATTGATTTCGATACTATGGAAGAGTTCGAATTCTTGTTTGATATTGCTTTGGCTCCGGAATTTAAAGCTGAAGTCAGTGCAAAAGATAAGGTAGATTACTATACTATTGAAGTTACAGACGAAATGGTGGATAACCAGGTCAAGGCTTACACTCAACGTAACGGCAAGTATGACAAGGTAGACGTTTACGAGGACAATGACATGCTGAAAGGTTTGCTTGCTGAACTGGATGAAGAAGGTAATACCAAAGAGGGTGGTATTCAGGTGGAAGGTGCTGTAATGATGCCTTCGTACATGAAAAATGATGAACAGAAAGCTATCTTTGCCGGTGCAAAAGTGAACGATGTGCTTGTATTCAATCCGAATACTGCTTGGGACGGAAATGCTGCCGAATTGTCTTCTTTATTGAAGATTGACAAGGAAGCTGCTCCCGAAGTAAAATCCAATTTCAGCTTCCAGGTAGAAGAAATCACACGTTTCGTTCCGGGTGACTTGACTCAGGAAATTTTCGACCAGGTATTTGGCGAAGGTAATGTGAAAACGGAAGAGGAATTCCGTGCCAAAGTGAAGGAAGTTATTGCCAACCAGTTCGTGGCAGACAGTGACTATAAGTTCTTGATTGACGCACGTAAGATGCTGACAGAGAAAGTAGGCAAGCTGGAATTCCCGGATGCATTACTGAAGCGCATTATGCGTCTGAACAATCCTGACAAGGAAGAAAGCTTTGTAGAGGACAACTATGACAAGAGCATCGAAGAGCTGACTTGGCACCTGATTAAAGAACAGCTGGTGAAAGCCAATGATATCAAGGTTGAGCAGGAAGACATCACAAACATGGCTAAGGAAGCTACCCGCGCACAGTTTGCACAATATGGTATGATGAGTGTGCCTGAAGAAATCCTGGAAAACTACTCAAAGGAAATGCTTAAGAAGAAAGAGAGCATAGAAGGCTTGGTTAATCGTGTGGTTGAATCTAAATTGGCTACAGCATTGAAGTCTCAGGTGGAACTGGAGCATAAGAACGTTTCTGCTGAAGAGTTCAATAAGATGTTTGCATAAGAGTAATGTGAGCCTACGGCTAAAATTTATAAAGAAACACAGAGTTTGACAAACTATAACTCTGTGTTTTTTTGTGTCTCTGTGTTCTTTTTTGTTTCTTTGTATCCTTATAAATTAAAAAATAGAAAGAAATGGATGATTTTAGAAAATACGCTACCAAGCATCTTGGTATGAACAGTTTGGTGCTGGACGATGTGATTAAATCACAAGCCGGCTATTTGAATCCCTATATCCTCGAGGAACGCCAGCTCAATGTAACGCAGTTGGACGTGTTTTCCCGTCTGATGATGGACCGCATCATTTTCCTCGGTACGCAGGTTGATGACTATACAGCCAATACTTTGCAGGCTCAGTTGCTTTATCTGGATTCGGTGGATCCGGGCAAGGATATTTCCATCTATATCAATTCGCCGGGCGGTTCGGTATATGCCGGTCTGGGTATTTATGATACCATGCAGTTCATCAGTAGTGATGTGGCTACCATCTGTACTGGAATGGCGGCAAGCATGGCAGCCGTATTGCTGGTTGCCGGTGCCGAAGGCAAACGCTCCGCATTGACCCACTCCCGCGTGATGATACACCAGCCGATGGGAGGTGCCCAGGGGCAGGCCTCGGATATTGAAATCACGGCACGTGAAATCCAGAAGTTGAAGAAAGAACTTTATACCATTATCGCCGACCACTCCCACACTCCCTTTGACAAGGTATGGGCAGATTCTGACCGTGACTACTGGATGACAGCCCAGGAAGCCAAAGAATATGGTATGGTAGATGAGGTTTTGATTAAAAAATAAATATGGCAGATTCAAGAAAGAATAAAAATAGATGCAGTTTTTGCGGTCGCACCGAAGATGAAGTCGGATTTCTCATAACGGGGATGAATGGCTATATCTGCGACAGTTGCGCCACCCAGGCTTATGAGATTACTCAGGAGGCTTTGGGGGCTGGCAAGAAGGCAAGTGCCACGAAGCTGAATCTGAAAGAACTTCCTAAACCCGTAGAAATAAAGAAGTTCCTCGATCAATATGTCATTGGTCAGGACGATGCCAAGCGTTTCTTGTCTGTGTCGGTGTACAACCATTACAAACGTCTGCTCCAGAAGGACGGCGGTGATGATGTGGAGATTGAAAAATCGAACATCATCATGGTAGGCAGTACCGGTACGGGAAAGACGTTATTGGCGCGTACTATCGCAAAGTTGCTGCATGTTCCTTTTACTATTGTAGATGCAACAGTTCTGACAGAGGCAGGTTATGTGGGTGAGGACATTGAAAGCATTTTGACACGTCTGCTCCAGGTGGCGGATTATAACGTGCCCGAGGCAGAGCAAGGTATCGTGTTTATTGATGAGATAGACAAAATAGCGCGCAAGGGTGATAATCCTTCCATAACCCGTGATGTGAGTGGTGAAGGCGTGCAGCAGGGATTGCTGAAACTGCTGGAAGGTTCTGTGGTGAATGTGCCTCCCCAGGGTGGGCGCAAGCATCCCGACCAGAAAATGATTCCGGTCAATACCAAGAATATTCTGTTCATTTGCGGTGGGGCTTTCGATGGCATTGAAAAGAAAATTGCCCAGCGGCTGAATACGCACGTTGTCGGGTATAGCGCTGTACGCAATACGGCAACCATTGATAAGAGCAACATGATGCAGTACATTGCTCCGCAGGATTTGAAGTCGTTCGGACTGATTCCCGAGATTATCGGCCGCCTTCCGGTGCTGACTTATCTGAATCCGTTGGACCGTGCGGCATTGCGCTCCATTCTTACGGAACCGAAGAATTCCATCATCAAGCAATACATCAAACTGTTTGAGATGGACAATGTGAAGCTGACGTTTGAAGATGCTGTATTTGAATATATCGTGGATAAAGCGGTAGAATATAAGTTGGGAGCCCGCGGCTTGCGTTCCATTGTGGAGACAATTATGATGGATGCCATGTTCGAAATTCCGTCAGAACAGAAGGACAATTTTGTTGTGACGTTGGACTACGCCAAGCGCCAGCTTGAAAAGGCAAATATAGCACGACTGCAAAGTGCTTAAGAATCAGATGGTAATACGGGGTAAAACCGACTATTTTACTTTTTATTGAAAAATATTCGATGGATTATGCTTGAAATTTAAGAAGTTGTTTATAACTTTGTTAGGGTTCTTTGTGAAAACAAGGCGGAGTACCACTATTAAAAGTTAACTCAATAAACAACAACCTAATGAATCATGGCAGGGAAGAAGATTAATTTGATAGACCAGCTGAAGAAATACTTCGGGTTCGATACATTTAAAGGAAATCAGGAAGCAATCATAGAGAATCTGTTGGCGGGTAATGATACATTCGTGTTGATGCCTACCGGTGGTGGAAAATCTTTGTGCTACCAACTGCCGTCCTTGTTGATGGAGGGCACGGGTATCGTGATTTCTCCTCTGATTGCCTTGATGAAGAATCAGGTCGATGCGATGCGTAACTTCAGCGAAGAGGATGGGATAGCCCACTTCATCAATTCTTCCCTAAACAAGAGCGCGATAGACCAGGTCCGGTCCGACATACTCAGTGGTAAGACAAAGCTGTTGTATGTAGCTCCGGAATCACTGACGAAGGAAGAGAATGTGGAGTTTCTGAAAACGGTGAAGATTTCGTTCTATGCCGTGGACGAAGCCCATTGTATTTCTGAATGGGGTCATGACTTCCGTCCTGAGTATCGCCGCATCCGTCCCATTATCAATGAAATAGGAAAAGCCCCTCTGATAGCGTTGACTGCGACGGCTACACCGAAAGTGCAGCATGACATCCAGAAGAATCTGGGTATGGTGGATGCGCAGGTGTTCAAGTCATCGTTCAACCGCCCGAATCTCTATTATGAGGTACGCCCCAAGACTGCAAATGTAGACCGGGACATCATCAAGTTCATTAAGAACAATCCCGAAAAGTCAGGCATTATCTATTGCCTGAGCCGGAAGAAAGTGGAGGAACTTGCTGAAATCCTGCAGGCAAACGGAATCAATGCCCGTGCCTATCATGCCGGAATGGATTCGGCTACACGAACACAGAACCAGGATGATTTCCTGATGGAAAAAATTGATGTGATTGTAGCTACCATTGCTTTTGGTATGGGGATTGACAAACCGGATGTGCGCTATGTCATCCATTACGATATACCCAAAAGTCTGGAAGGATATTACCAGGAGACCGGACGTGCCGGAAGAGATGGAGGAGAAGGGCAGTGTATTACTTTCTATACCAATAAAGACTTGCAGAAGCTCGAGAAGTTTATGCAAGGCAAACCTGTAGCAGAGCAGGAAATTGGCAAGCAGCTTCTGCTGGAGACTGCTGCGTATGCCGAATCTTCCGTATGCCGCCGAAAAGCATTGCTTCATTACTTCGGCGAAGAATATATAGAAGAAAATTGTGGTAATTGTGACAATTGTTTAAATCCGAAAAAACAAGTGGAAGCTCAAGAATTATTGTGTACCGTGATTGAAGCTATTCTCGCGGTGAAAGAAAATTTTAAAGCGGACTATATTATAGACATAATACAAGGTAAGGAAACTTCAGAAGTGCAGGCGCATCTGCATGAAGATCTCGAAGTGTTCGGCTCTGGTATGGGCGAAGAAGACAAAACGTGGAATGCTGTGATCCGTCAGGCACTTATTGCCGGTTACCTGAGTAAGGATGTCGAAAACTATGGCTTGCTGAAAGTGACAGATGACGGTAAGAAGTTCCTTAAACATCCCAAATCATTCAAAATAGTGGAAGACAATGACTTTGAGGATGTGGAAGAGGAAGCACCTGCACGTGGAGGCGGTGCGTGTGCGGTAGACCCGGCATTGTACTCCATGTTGAAGGACTTACGAAAGAAGTTGTCCAAGAAGTTGGAAGTGCCTCCTTATGTCATTTTCCAAGACCCGTCTTTGGAAGCGATGGCGACCATATATCCGGTGACTTTGGACGAGTTGCAGAACATACCGGGTGTAGGAGCCGGAAAGGCAAAACGCTACGGCGAGGAATTCTGTAAACTCATTAAGCGGCACTGTGAGGAGAATGAGATTGAACGTCCCGAGGACTTGCGTGTGCGTACTGTGGCCAATAAGTCAAAAATGAAGGTGGCCATCATTCAGGCCATTGACCGTAAGGTGGCATTGGATGACATTGCCATGTCAAAGGGCATTGAGTTTGAAGAGCTGCTGGATGAGATAGAAGCTATCGTCTACTCCGGAACGAAATTGAATATCGACTATTTCTTGGAGGATATTATGGATGAAGACCACTTGCTGGATATCTATGATTATTTCAAGGAATCTACCACTGATAAGATTGACGATGCTCTGGATGAGTTGGGTGATGACTTTACGGAAGAAGAGGTACGTTTGGTACGCATCAAGTTTATTTCAGAGATGGCAAACTGATTGGTTTTAGTTGATAAAAAAGAAAAAAATGTTGCGTGCAAGTATACGGAATGGAATAAAAACCGTATATTTGCACGCAATAAATTTTAAACGCATAGCCCTATGTCATTTATTGCTGATAAGATTGTAATGGATGGATTAACTTATGACGACGTACTGTTAATCCCCGCTTATTCTGAAGTCTTGCCCAAAACAGTCGAACTCTCGACTAAGTTTTCACGAAACATTGAGTTAAAAATCCCGTTTGTAACTGCTGCCATGGATACGGTTACCGAAGCGAAGATGGCTATTGCCATTGCCCGCGAAGGTGGTATCGGAGTTATTCATAAGAATATGTCCATTGAGGAGCAGGCACGTCAGGTAGCTATTGTGAAGCGTGCCGAAAACGGTATGATTTATGACCCGGTGACTATCAAGAGAGGTTCTACGGTAGCTGATGCGCTGGCTTTGATGGCTGAATACAAGATTGGTGGTATTCCGGTGGTAGATGATGAAAGATATTTGGTAGGCATTGTTACCAATCGTGACCTTCGTTTTGAGAAAGATATGAATAAGCGTATCGATGAGGTAATGACTAAGGAGAACATCATTACTACCAATCCTACGACGGATATGGAGGCTGTTTCTCAAATTCTGCAAGAACATAGAATCGAGAAGTTGCCGGTAGTAGATAAAGACAACAAATTGGTAGGTCTGATTACCTATAAGGATATTACCAAGGCAAAGGATAAACCTATGGCGTGCAAGGATAGCAAAGGTCGTCTGCGCGTTGCTGCCGGAGTGGGAGTGACGAATGACACTTTGGAGCGCATGCGGGCTTTGGTGGATGCAGGGGCGGATGCCATTGTCATTGATACGGCTCACGGACATTCCAAGGGGGTTATTGAAAAATTGAAAGAAGCCAAGGCTAACTTCCCTCATATTGATATTGTTGTTGGTAATATTGCTACCGGTGAAGCTGCGAAGGCATTGGTCGAGGCTGGTGCTGATGGAGTAAAGGTGGGCATCGGTCCGGGTTCCATCTGCACTACCCGTGTAGTTGCCGGTGTGGGTGTTCCTCAGTTGTCTGCGGTTTATGATGTGGCAAAGGCACTGAAGGGCACGGGTATTCCTTTGATTGCCGATGGCGGTTTGCGTTACTCGGGCGATGTGGTGAAGGCGTTGGCTGCCGGTGGTTACAGCGTGATGATCGGTTCGCTGGTTGCCGGAACGGAAGAGTCTCCGGGCGATACGATTATTTTCAACGGTCGTAAGTTCAAGTCCTATCGGGGTATGGGCTCGCTGGAAGCTATGGAAAATGGCTCTAAGGACCGCTACTTCCAAAGCGGTACCAGTGACGTGAAGAAATTGGTTCCAGAGGGCATTGCTGCCCGCGTTCCTTATAAAGGTACTTTGTATGAAGTTATTTATCAGTTGGTTGGCGGTCTGCGTGCCGGTATGGGCTATTGCGGTGCAGCCAATATAGAGAAACTGCACGATGCTAAGTTTACCCGCATTACTAATGCAGGTGTACTCGAAAGCCATCCGCATGATGTATCTATAACCAGTGAGGCACCGAACTATAGCCGTCCAGAGTAAGATAATAACAAAATAATAGTGAATGCCCGGAGAGAGATTGCCGCTTTCCGGGCATTTTGTTTATATTTGCAGCCGTATAAAAAGAACGGATGGTGCTTATGGTTAGATTGTTTTGGGTGTTTTTCTTCCTCGGGTTCGGATTGGCTGTTTCGGCCCAGGACGATCCGGTACTGATGCGTATCAATGGAAAGGAGGTCCTCCGTTCTGAATTCGAACGTAGCTATAATAAGGGCGGTACCTCTGTCGGTGCAGGCCGGAAGGCATTGGATGCATATGTGAATAAGTTTATAGACTTCAGGCTGAAAATAGAGGCTGCCGAAGTTGCGGGATTGGATACTTCCCGTGTCTTCCAGAAGGAGCAGGATGAGTATCGCCGCTGTCTGATTAAATCATACTTGACAGATGAGGAGACGGCAGAGCAGGAGGCACGGCAGTATTATGACAAGATGAAATCCGGCCGGCGTGCGGGCCGGGTATATGTGAAGCATATTTTTAAATATCTCCCCCAGAATATTTCCGGTCATACCTTACGTGAGATGGAGTCCAGGATGGATTCTATCTACAGGGCTCTTGCAAAGGAAGGGGGAGCTGTGCCGTCTTTCGATGCTTGCGTCGAGCAATTTTCCGATGAGAAGAAAGCGTTTTGGGTGGGTTGGCTGCAGATGCCGGTGGAGTTTGAGGATATTGTATTCGGGTTGAATGCCGGAGAGATTTCCCGTCCGTTCCTCACTCCTCAAGGCATTCATATCGTGAAAGTACTCGAACAGCAGGAAATCCTTCCTTTTGAGAGGATGAAGGACAAGATAATCCGTTGTCAAACCCGTCGTCATGGAATGGATAAAGGAACGCGGGCTTTTGTGGATAAACTGAAGAAAGAATATCACTATATGCCGGATAAAGCCGGTATCGACGAACTGCTGGCCAAAGGAAGCACTTCTCGTGTATTGTTTACACTGGATGGCAAGGCATACGGTGGAAAAGAGTTTGCCGGATTTGCCGCTGTTTATCCGGCAGGGACGCGCAGACAGTTGGAGGCTTTTACAGTAAAAACGATTCTGGACTATGAAAACTCCCGTCTGGAATTGAAGTATCCCGAATTCTGTGCGTTGGTGCAGGGGCATCGTGACAGCATGTTGCTTGCCGAAATCACTGACCGTGAAGTGGGAAAGAGGAGTGTGGTGGATGAAGCAGGATTGAAAGCATATTTTGAGGCGCACCGTTCGGACTTCCATTGGGACGAACCGCGTTATAAGGGTATTGTGCTGCATTGTACTACCAAGCGGGTGGCGAAGCAAGTACGGAAATTTCTGAAACAGATTCCGGAAGAGGAGTGGATGGATGCCATCCGTCTCACTTTCAATGCCGGCGATACTCCCAAGGTGCGGGCAGAGCAAGGATTATTTGCTCCCGGTGATAATGCATATGTGGATGAATTGGTGTTCAAAGGGAAGAATGCAACCCCGGTTTTGTCATTTCCCTTTACTGCTGTACAAGGTCGTAAGCAGAAGGGACCAGATAGTTGGCAAGAGGTGCGAGAGCCGCTCGTAACCGCTTATCGGAACTATTTGGAAACGCATTGGGTGGCAAAGTTGCGTGCTGCCGGTAAGGTTGAAATTGACCAAGAGGTTTTAAAAACCGTTAATAATCACTGATGCAACCGATTAAAACACTATCTTCGTACCTCAAAACGAAGTAAATATCAGTTGGTGATGCGAACAACCTGCTTTGGGCTTTTAATTTTCCTTCTCTGTGCGGCGTGCAGCGAGCAGCACGACCATAAAGGGCGGACACCGTTAGTGGAGTTGGACGGCAATTTCCTTTACCGGGAAGATTTGCAATCGGTACTTCCTGCCGGTTTGTCCAAAGACGACAGTCTGTTGTTTGCAGAACATTATATCCGTAATTGGGTGGAAGATATTTTGCTGTACGATAAAGCGCAGAGCAATATTCCCAATAACGGTGAGATTGATAAACTTGTGGAGAATTATCGCAAAGCATTGATAATGCATACCTATCAGCAGGCTTTAATACATCAGCGGCTATCAGAGGAGATTTCAGAACAAGACTTGACGGAGTATTACGAGAAGAACCAGGCGCTCTTCAAGGTGGAACGTCCGTTGATGAAAGGCTTGTTCATCAAAGTTCCTTTGACAGCCCCGCAGCTGGGTAATGTTCGTCGCTGGTACAAGACGGAAACCCGTGAGGCGGTGGAACATCTGGAAAAGTACAGTCTGCAGAATGCTGTGAAGTATGAGTATTTTTATGATAAATGGGTGCCGGTATCGGAAGTGCTGGATATGCTGCCCTTGAAGGTTCCTGATGTGGACGAGTATCTGGACAAGAATCGCCATGTAGAGCTGAAGGATACGGCTTTCCATTATTTCCTGAATGTGAGCGATTATCGCCCGATGGGAGAGCAGGAACCCTATGAGTTTGCCCGTGGGCAAGTGAAGGATATGCTGCTGAACGTGAAGCAGGTGGAATTCATGAAGCAAGTGAAGGATGATTTGTACCAACGGGCGGTGAAAAGAGACAAGATTAAATATTATTTAGAATAAGACACCAAGAATGAAACAGTGTATGAACTTTAAGTTTGTAATTTTATTTGCCTTGACGCTATTAGTCGGTTCTACCGTTTATGGACAAGACAACGTGATTGACGAGGTAGTGTGGGTAGTAGGTGACGAGGCTATACTGAAGTCCGAAGTGGAAGAGGCACGTATGAGTGCATTGTATGAAGGACGCAAATTTGACCGTGACCCTTATTGCGTGATACCGGAGGAGATAGCCGTGCAGAAGCTGTATCTTCACCAGGCTGCCCTCGATAGTATCGAAGTATCCGAGAGTGAGGTTATCCAGCGTGTGGACTATATGACGAACATGTACATCGCCAACATCGGTTCGCGCGAGAAAATGGAGGAATACTTCAACAAGACTTCCAGCCAGATTCGTGAAACGCTGCGCGAGAATGCCCGTGAAGGATTGAAGGTTCAGAAGATGCAGCAGAAACTGGTGGGTGAGATTAAGATAACTCCGGCTGAGGTGCGCCGTTACTTCAAGGATTTGCCGCAGGACAGCATTCCTTATATCCCTACCCAGGTGGAGGTGCAGATTATCACTCAGCAGCCCAAGGTTCCTTTGGAGGAAATAGAAGATGTAAAGAGGCGTCTGCGTGAGTATACCGACCGTGTCAATAAGGGCGAAAGCTTTTCCATGTTGGCTCGTCTGTACTCCGAGGACCGTGGCTCGGCCATGCGTGGCGGTGAAATAGAGTTTTCGGGACGCGGTATGCTGGACCCCGCTTATGCCAATGTAGCTTTCAACTTGCAAGACCCCAGCAAGGTTTCCAAGATTGTAGAGTCTGAATATGGTTTCCATATCATTCAGTTGATAGAGAAGCGCGGTGACCGTATTAAAACACGCCACATTCTGTTGAAACCGCATATTCCGGAAGAAGCTCTGGCTGCCGGTTGTGCCCGTTTGGATTCTATTGCCGATGATATCCGCAATAACAAGTTCTCTTTTGAAGAGGCTGCCTCAGTGCTTTCGCAGGATAAGGATACGCGTAACAATCATGGTTTGTTGCCGAATCCCAATACGAACACTTCCCGTTTTGAGATGCAGGAACTTCCCCCTGAAATAGCCAAGGTGGTGGATAAGATGAAAGTGGGCGAAATCTCCGAAGCCTTCACCATGATTCCGCAAAAGACCGGAAAAGAAGAGTGTGTGATTGTGAAACTGAAGAGCCGTACGACGGGACACAAGGCTACCATTGCCGATGACTATCAGAACTTGAAAGAGATTGTGTTGGAGAAACGCCGCGACGAAGTGCTGGACAAGTGGATTCGTGAGAAGCAGAAGCACACATATGTCCGTATCAAGGATAATTGGAAGAATAACTGTACGTTCAAGTATCCGGGCTGGATTAAAGAATAATCCGGAAGAATTTACATAGATTTGTATGCAAAAGAAGAATACAAAAAATCATTTCCTGAACAAGCATAGATACCTCCTGGTAGGTATTCTATGCTTGTTTGGCATCTGTCTGCTGAGTGCCCAGAACAAGAAGAAAAGTCCTTCTGCACCGGAGAAGAAGAAAGTGGACTCGATTGAACAGAAAAGGACGGAGACACCGGAAAAGAAGAAGACGCGTGTGGATTTGTTGTATGCCGATGAGGCACAGGCAGACAAACATCTGCGTCCTGATGTGCAGGTACTTATCGGTTCTGTGAGGATGAAGCATGACAGTATGTACATGTTCTGTGACAGTGCGTTGATATTCGAAAAGATAAATTCGGTCGAGGCATTTGGTAACGTACGTATGGAGCAGGGGGATACCTTGTTCATCTATGGGGATTATCTGTATTATGACGGAATGTCACAGTTGGCTATGTTGCGTGAGAATGTGCGTATGATAAACCGTAATACCGTGTTGACTACCGACAGCTTGAATTACGACCGTCTGTACGATTTGGGTTATTACTTCGAAGGCGGTACGCTGACCGACGAGGATAATGTGCTGACTTCCGAGTGGGGAGAATATAGCCCTGCCACCAAGTTGGCTGTCTTCAACCACGACGTGAAGCTGGTCAACCCGAAGTTTGTCTTGACTTCGGATACCTTGAAGTATAGTACAGCTACCAAGATTGCTACCATTCTAGGTCCCTCCGACATTGTGAGTGATCAAAATCATATTTATTCCGAACGTGGCGTGTACAATACGACTACTGAGCAGGCAGAACTGCTCGACCGTTCCGTACTGACCAACGACGGCAAGAAATTGACCGGTGACAGCCTTTTCTACGACCGCATCTTGGGATACGGTGAGGCTTTTGACAATGTACAGATGAATGATACGGTCAACCGGAACATGTTGACTGGCGACTACTGTTTCTACAACGAACTGACCGGAAGCGCCGTTGCCACCAAACGTGCCGTAGCTATCGACTATTCGCAGGGCGACAGTCTGTTTATGCACGGTGATACTTTGCGGCTGATTACCTACCATATGAATACCGATTCCATGTACCGGGAGATGCGTGCCTATCATAAGGTGCGTGCTTATCGCACGGATGTGCAGGCCGTATGCGATTCGTTGGTGTATAATTCCAAGGACTCTTGCATGACGATGTACACCGACCCTATCTTGTGGCACGGGGAACAACAGTTGTTGGGCGAGGAAATTAAAATTTACATGAACGATAGTACCATCGACTGGGCACATATCATCAATCAGGCCCTGACGGTAGAGAAAAAGGACAGTATTCACTATAACCAAGTTTCCGGTAAGGAGATGAAAGCTTTCTTTATAGATGGAGACATGCGTCTGGTGGAGGTGAACGGCAATGTACTGGTGGTGTATTATCCGGTAGAGGAGAAGGACAGTTCGCTGATTATGATGAACTATTCGGAAGGCGGACTTTTGAAAATGTACTTGAAGGAGAGAAGGATGGAGCGCGGAGTCTTTGTTGGAAAGACTACCGGTACAGCCTATCCTCTGGACCAGATTCCACCAGATAAGAGCAAGCTGCCTTCTTTTGTCTGGTTCGACTACATCCGTCCGCTCAACAAGGAGGACATCTTCGAGTGGAGGGCTAAAAAAGCAGGTGAAGTATTGAAGAAAAGTGACCGGAAACCTGTAACTTCGCCAAGGAATATGCATATTAAACGAAATAATAAGTAGCGTCATGGGAATGTTTGCAATGCGGAAGCCTCGTGGCTTCAATCATAGCTATATCTATGTGGATGAGCGGAAAGAGAAGTTGGCGAAGATGGAAGAAAACGCCAAGCGTGACCTGGGTATGCTGCCGGAAAAGGAATTCTCGCCCGAGGATATACGGGGCAAATTCATAGAAGGAACAACTCACCTGAAGCGGCGTAAGGAGAGCGGACGTAAGCCGATGCATTTGGGCATAATCCTTGTTGTCATGGCTGTGTTGATTTATCTGTGGTATGCCATCAGTAACGGAATCATTTAATAATGATTAATCATTAATCCCTAATCATTAAACATTATCATGAGCGATATCATTCATTTGCTGCCCGATTCGGTTGCCAATCAGATTGCTGCCGGAGAGGTGATTCAGCGTCCGGCATCTGTTGTGAAAGAATTGGTGGAAAATGCAATTGATGCCGAAGCAGGGGAAATACATGTGCTGATTACCGATGCGGGCAAGACCTGCATTCAGGTGATTGATGACGGGAAGGGTATGTCCGAAACGGATGCGCGCCTTTCTTTTGAACGTCATGCGACTTCAAAGATACGCGAGGCTGCCGATTTGTTTGCCCTACGCACCATGGGCTTCCGTGGAGAGGCGTTGGCTTCTATAGCAGCGGTAGCTGAAGTGGAGTTGAAAACACGTCCGGTCAGCGAGGAGCTGGGGACGCGGCTGCTGATTGCCGGCTCTAAAGTCGAGAGCCAGGAAGCCGTTTCCTGCCCTAAGGGAAGCAATTTTTCCATCAAGAACCTATTCTTCAATATTCCTGCCCGGCGCAAATTCCTGAAAGCGAACTCTACGGAGTTGAGCAACATCCTTACGGAATTCGAGCGTATAGCGTTGGTGCATCCTGAGGTAGCCTTCTATCTGTATAGTAATGATACGGAATTGTTCAATCTTCCGGTAATGCCTTTGCGGCAACGCATCATGGCAGTCTTCGGAAAGAAGCTGAATCAGCAGTTGCTGTCCGTCGACGTCAATACGACCATGATAAAGATTTCCGGTTTTGTAGCCAAGCCGGAAACGTCGCGCAAGAAAGGAGCGCACCAATACTTTTTTGTGAACGGGCGCTATATGCGTCACCCCTATTTCCACAAAGCGGTGATGGATGCTTATGAACAGCTGATTCCTGCCGGTGAACAAATCTCCTACTTTATTTATTTCGAGGTAGACCCTGCCAATATCGATGTGAACATCCATCCGACGAAGACGGAGATTAAGTTCGAGAATGAGCAGGCTATCTGGCAGATTCTATCGGCTGCGGTCAAGGAATCCTTGGGCAAGTTTAGCGCTATACCTACTATTGATTTTGATACCGAGGACATGCCGGATATTCCTGCATTCGAGCAGGCTCGTCCGATAGAGCCTCCGAAGGTACACTATAACACGGATTTCAATCCCTTCAAGACGTCTTCCGCTTCTTCCTATGGAGGCGGTGGCAATTATTCGCGCCCCAAAGTGGAGTGGGAGGGGCTTTATTCCGGTTTGGAAAAAGCCAGCAGGATGAACGAGCCGATGGAGGAAGAGCCTTTTGTAGAGGATACGGTTACCGGTACGGCTCCAAGAGAGGAGGAGAAGGTTCCTTATTTCCAGGAAACGGTTCCTTCCGGGGCAAGCGCCTCTTTCTATGGCAATGAGGCAACGGTAGAGAAAGGAGCGCAACACTTCCAGTTCAAGGGGCGTTTTATTCTGACTTCCGTTAAATCGGGTCTGATGCTGATAGACCAGCACCGGGCACATGTCCGGGTATTGTTCGACCGCTATATGAGCCAGATTCGACAGAAACAAGGCGTATCGCAGGGGGTATTGTTTCCGGAGATTATCCAGTTGCCGGCTTCGGAAGCTGCCGTACTGGAAAGTATATTGGAAGATTTGTCGGCAGTAGGCTTCGATTTGAGCCCGCTGGGTGGCGGCAGCTATGCCATCAACGGCATACCTTCGGGCATAGAGGGGTTGAACCCGGTAGAATTGGTCCGGAATATGGTACATACTGCTATGGAAAAAGGAAATGACGTTAAGGAAGAGGTGCAGACAATTCTTGCATCGACCTTGGCGCGTGCTGCGGCCATCGTCTACGGACAAGTGCTGAGCAACGAGGAAATGTCCAATCTCGTGGACAATCTGTTTGCATGTCCATCCCCGAATAATACTCCAGACGGAAAGACGGTGCTGGCGACCATTAAAGAAGACGACATAGAAAAGCTTTTCTCCAAATAAGGGAGAGTGCTTTCTTTTGCATCAAGGCAAAAAAAGTACAAATATTCAGAACCTTTTAGTTCTGTTGGCGTTAATTAGACAGTTTGAATGATAAAGAGTTTAATTAACCACTTAACTATTTTAAGGTATATGAAAAAGATTCTAATGTTACTGGCTTTGGCCGGTGTGTCTTCTGTTGCCATGGCGCAGCAAAAGACTGAAGTTGTGGAAGAATTTGGTGTTATCCAGGTTCAGGATAAATATCAGGTAATCACTAACCCGTTCTGGAGTAATTGGTTTTTCTCTATAGGCGGTGGTGCCGAAGCAACTTTTGGAGATAATGATAAGGCAGGAAGTTTTGGCAAGCGTATCAGTCCGACGCTGAATTTTGCCATCGGCAAATGGTTCACCCCGGGACTGGGAGTACGTCTGCAATATAGCGGCCTTCAGGCAAGAGGATATACGTATGATGCAGGTGCTGACTACGTGAAAGGCACTCAGATGGATGACGGCTACTACAAACAGCGTTTCGACTATATGAATCTGCACGGAGATGTGATGTTCAATCTGAATGCGCTGTTTGGAGGATACAACCAGCACCGTGTGTATGAAATCATTCCTTATGTAGGTGCTGGCTTCACTCACAACTACACAAAGCCTCACCGCGAAGCTCTGTCTGTAAACGCGGGTATCATCAATCGCTTCCGTATTTCGAATGCGATAGATATTAACCTGGAGCTGAGCGCAATGGGTGTTGAAGATAAGTTCGATGGCGAAGTTGGCGGCGATCATGGATATGATGGCGTGCTGAGTGCAACGGTAGGGTTGACATACCGTTTCCCCGCCCGTGGATTCCGTCGCCCGATGCCTCAGTTGATTTCTCAGGTAGAGCTGGCTGCCATGCAGGCACAGCTTGCAGAGATGGGAGCTGCCAACCAGCAGCTGCAGAATGCATTGGTGGCTGCACAGAACCAGCCGGTGGCCGAAGTTACGGAAACCGAAGTGATTGTTCCCGATCCGGATATAGCACCGCGTACCGTATTCTTCAATATCGGTTCTGCCGAAGTCTCTCCACGTGAAGCAATGAACTTGTCTTATCTGGCAGACCAGATGAAACAGTTCCCGAACGCCACTTACACTGTAAACGGATATGCAGACTCTGCAACCGGTACGCCGGCATTCAACAAAGAGTTGAGTTTGAAGCGTGCACAAGCCGTGGTCGATGTATTGGTAAAACAATACGGAATTCCTGCTGACCGCCTGAAGGTGGATGCCGGTGGTGGTGTCGATAAGTTCGGACAGCCGATTCTGAACCGTGTGGTATTGGTGAAATCTGCCAATTAGAAAGCTACGAGCTACAAGCTACAAGGAGTTACGAGTTATAGAAATGAGAAGAGGTTGTGTCAAAATGCTGACACAGCCTTTTTTTATGCGCAAAGCCCAGACTTTCTCAAGCCCGGGCTTTGTTATTACCCAAAGTTTTCGTATCTTTAGGCATAAAGTTTTTCGTTATGGCAAAGTTACATTTTCGTCCTTACATTCCCAACCAAACCGTTCTTTTTCCACAAAGAATTGATGAAAACATAGCTGCGAACGACCCGGTCCGCATCGTGAATGCTGTTATTGACAACCTCAATCTTGAGAGTTTCAAGAAGCTTTATAAGGAAACGGGCCGTTGTCCTTATCATCCTAAAATGATGCTTAAGGTGATAATCTACGCCTACATGAATAATATCTATTTTTGGAATAATCTCATAATCCGCTAAGAATAAAAAGTTTATGCGGAAAGTTCAAGAACGAGGTAATGAGTTGGCAACTGTTCTGATTTCTACATACTTGCGTGATTTGCATTGATGTACAACTCATCTTGGAACAAAGGTACAACTTTTTTATGAACGAGCAAAAGGGCGGTGCTTTTTTCATTGTTGCAGTGTAATATTTGATTTGGTCTATCATCAATCTGCGATATATGAGTTTTTCGATTCCGTCATTCGCACCTTTCCTTTGCTCGTCTGCGAAGGTAGTACAATAGCCCTTGAAAGTTGAAAGGTCGGGCGGCAAGCCGTTTCGGTCGGAATCTTCCTCCTACGGAGAGTATTCAGCCCGAAAACCTTTCCCCTTTCAATGTCTGTACTTAGAAATACAGACGGCAACGGAAATGAACGACTGACGAAAATGTAGATAAAGATAAACAGACAGCATACAAACGGGTTCTTACATTGATAACCCATTTGTATGCTGTTCTTGTTTCTATCCATAGGGGCACTATTATTTTGCATCATAGATATATAGGGCAAGCGGTAAATTTCACTCCCTCCAAAAATATAGAGTGCTTATCCGCTGTTATTCATTAGGTGCTTGCCGTTGTACTCCCGTTTCAATGCCTGCTCAATCTCACTTCGCTTGTACAGAACTTTTCCACCGAGAACATAGTAAGGCAATGTGCCATTGCTTCGGTATTCGCTCAATGTCCTTCGGCTGATTTTAAGCATATACGCCACCTCCTTGTCGCATAGATACTCATCATCGTTTGGTAAGGTTGTTCCGTCTTTTGGCATACTATCGAGAATTTCCGATAGTTGGTCGATACTCTCGTGAATTGACTGCATCCACGCATCATCTTTGGTTCGCATTTCTTGATACATAGTTCAAATGGTTTTATTGTTATACATTGGTTAGATTTCTCGTCCTCTCCACTTGGCTTCTTTTCGTCTGTCCTCTACCTTAGTGATGATGCTATCCACATCTTCGGGTAGATAATATGTACGATTGCCAATTTTGGTATAGGCAAGTGTTCCGTTATCACGCAAGGTCTGTAATGTACGCTTGCTTATCTTCAATCGCTGACAAACATCTTGATGGTCAAGCCAATTGTTTGTCTTTTTCTTCCCGCTCTTTACGACGGGTGAGTTTGATACTCGCAGAATGAACTGCTCAATCTTCGTGGCAAATTCCTCGAATGCCTTTCTCTCAAAAATGATTAAATCCATACGCTCCTATTTTTATTTGTTTTTAATATTTTCAACCTTTTGTTCCGCTTGGAAAATCCAGTGTAAGCTGCCCCCTAAAACCAAGCGATTCTGCCCCCTTGTGCTAAAATAATCCTACCCCCTTGATTCCAATATAAAAATACCCCTGCTTGGCAATGCCCGGCAGGGGATTTTTCGTAGATTTGATTCCCGTCTTGACCGGTGGGATAAAATCATTTCTACTATGACAACAAAGATAGCAAACATCCTCCAATGTTACGCATTGGGGATGGGGATAAAGCAGATAAGCAGGAGCTTTGAGCTTTCCCGCAACACGGTGCGCAGATATGTGCGCCTGTTTCAAGAGTGT
>NZ_OBMS01000030.1:0-44305 GCF_900217715.1 Bacteroides sp. AR29 | reverse complement strand
AAAAATACAGCTTATCTTTGCGTTCATTAAACGAACGTTTATTGGACACTTTTATGAGTCTAATATCTTCTTTAATAGCTTATTATCATTGCAAAAGTGTACAATACGGTTTGGGTGGGAAAATGTCTCGTTCAAACCGCGAAGCGCACCCGGAACTGAGCTAATTCATTCGAAAGAAAATTTCTAAGTGACTGAACAACAGAAATATTGGTTTGCGGCTCGCACCCGTGACAAGCAGGAATTCACAGTCCGGAAATCTTTGGACCGACTTAAATCGGAAGAGCATTTGGAGCTTGACTATTATCTTCCCACGCGCTTTGTCATTTCTCAATTGAAGTATCGTCGTAAGCGTAGCGAAGTTCCGGTAATCCGCAATTTGGTATTTGTTCATTCCACCAAGCAGACAGCCTGCGATATTTCCAACATTTATAATGTCCCCCTTTTTTATATGAAGGATCTTGCCACGCATTCCATGCTAGTAGTACCGGATAAGCAAATGGAGGATTTTATGTTCGTGATGGATCTGAATCCTGACGGTGTCAGCCTTAATAGCGAAATTCTTACTGTTGGGCATAAAGTAAAAGTTATCAAAGGCGAACTCAGCGGTATTGAAGGTGAGGTTGCCATCGAAGCCAATAAAACATACGTCGTTATTCATATTAAAGACCTTTTGACGGCAAGTGTAAAGGTCCCCAAGTCCTACTTGAAAATCATAAAAGATAAATAGTTTTTTTGCCATCCTGAGCTTGTCGAAGGATATCCTCTCTTTGTCTATAAATAATAAAAACTTACTATAAAGATGAATTCTTTACTTTCCCGTGCTCTCGAGCTACAACATGCAGCCCGTGAGTTGATGTATTCTGGTGTGGACGGTAAGTCGGTCTATTCCGACACTTTTTGCCGGTTGAACAAAGAAATCCTCGTCAAGTGCGATTCTCTTTTTTTGACTCAGAGTTCCGATGTTGAGGAGGAAGCGAATTTGTGTCTCGCTCTTTTGATGGGGTATAATGCCACTATCTATAACGATGGTGATAAAGAGCAGAAGAAGCAAGCAGTACTGGACCGGATTTATCCTATTTTGGAACAACTTCCTGCCTCTTTGCTAAAGGCTCGTCTGCTGACTTATACGTATGGGGAGGTTTATGAGGAATCTTTGTTGAAGGAAGTTCATGCCATTGTAGATGGTTGGGATAAGTCAACCTTAATTGCAGAACAGCTGGAAGCCATGGAGGAACTGAAGAATATAGAGGAAAATCCTTATCCGTTTGAGGAGATATCTTAAAAAAATCTGCTTGAAGAAAGACGTATTTCGTCTGCATAAAAAGATTGAGCGTTAGCTGATTTCTAAAGTTGAGGTTTACGGATGTAGTGTTGAGGTTTAGAAATGTTGTATAGAGGATTATCAGGAGGTGCTGTACCAATGTTGGGGAAAGTTTCATTCTGGATTAGTTTAACTAACTATGACATGTTTTAATTAATGCTATATTAAGTACTTACCCTCTAATAAGTGTTCCCCCATCTTCTAAATAATATATTATTCGAATAATTACACAACCTTGTTATAATGAAGATTTTAGTTACTGGTGTTGCAGGTTTTATAGGTTCTTACGTGTGTAAACGGCTGCTAAATCGTGGAGATGAAGTTGTTGGGATAGATAATATAAATGCGTATTATGATGTAAAATTAAAATATGGTCGTCTTAGAATATTGGGTATTGAGAAGGAAGCTGTAGACTGGTATAGATTTGTGCAAAGCATTCTCTTTGAGAACTTTCGTTTTATACGTATGGATTTGAAAGACAAACAAGCCATGCAGATGCTTTTTGCCAATGAATATTTTGATAAGGTCATAAATCTTGCGGCTCAAGCTGGAGTACGTTATTCCATAGAGAATCCGTATGCTTATGTGGAAAGTAATATAGATGGTTTCTTGAATATATTGGAAGGTTGTCGTCATTACCAGGTGAAACACTTGGTTTATGCCAGTTCCAGTAGTGTTTATGGATTGAATGGAAAAGTTCCTTTTTCTGAAAAAGATAGTATCGCACATCCTGTAAGCCTTTATGCTGCGACGAAGAAATCCAATGAATTGATGGCTCATACTTATAGCCATTTGTATGGTATCCCTTCTACTGGCTTGCGTTTTTTTACAGTCTATGGTCCTTGGGGACGACCGGATATGTCACCTTTTCTTTTTGCGGATGCCATGTTGCGTGGTCGTCCGATAAAGGTTTTTAATAATGGTGATATGTTACGTGATTTTACCTATATTGATGATATTGTTGAGGGAGTTCTTCGTGTAATAGACCATATTCCTACTTCTGATATTAATTGGAATGCCCAAACTCCTAACCCTAGTTCTTCTATCGCTCCCTATAAGATATACAATATAGGCAATTCTCATCCAGTGAAACTTATGGATTTTATCCAAGCTATTGAGGAAGTAATAGGTCGTTCAGCTGAGAAAGTGTACCTACCAATGCAGCCGGGCGATGTTTATCAGACTAATGCGGATACTACGGCTTTGCAGAATGAATTAGGATTTAAGCCCAGTAAACAGATTAAAGAGGGAGTTAAGGAAACGATAGATTGGTATCGTTCTTTTTATCACTTATAATCAAAAGTATACAAAAGTAATATGAAAATAGCAATCGTTGGTACTGGTTATGTTGGTTTGGTGACAGGCACTTGTTTTTCAGAAATGGGCATTGATGTGACTTGTGTGGATGTACAGGAAGGTAAGATAGAAAATCTGAAGAAAGGCATTATTCCCATTTATGAACCAGGTCTGGAAGATATGGTACACCGTAATTATGCTGCCGGTCGTCTGAAGTTTACAACAGACTTGCAGGAATGTCTGGATGATGTAGAGGCTGTATTCAGTGCAGTCGGAACCCCTCCTGACGAGGATGGTAGCGCTGATTTGAAATATGTGTTGGAAGTCGCTCGGACCATTGGCCGTAACATGAATAAGTATCTACTGGTTGTGACAAAGAGTACGGTTCCTGTGGGTACTGCAAAAAAAGTAAAGTCTGTCATTCAAGAAGAATTGAACAACCGTAATGTAACGATAGAGTTTGATGTGGCTTCCAATCCAGAATTCTTAAAAGAGGGAGATGCAGTAGATGATTTCATGAAGCCCGATCGTGTAGTAGTAGGTGTAGAATCAGAAAAGGCAAAGATTATAATGGAACGTCTTTATAAGCCTTTTATGATGAATAACTATCGGTTGATATTTACAGACATTCCCAGTGCTGAGATGATAAAGTATGCTGCCAATTCTATGTTAGCTACACGAATTAGTTTCATGAATGATATTGCTAACCTTTGTGAATTGGTTGGTGCTGATGTAAATATGGTCCGTAAAGGTATTGGTGCAGATAGTCGTATTGGTAGTAAGTTTTTATACCCTGGCTGTGGATATGGTGGCTCTTGTTTTCCGAAGGATGTGAAGGCGTTGATAAAGACTGCAGAGAAGAGTGGCTATTCGATGCGTGTATTGAAAGCTGTTGAAGAAGTGAATGAGAGTCAGAAGAGTATTCTCTTTGAGAAGTTGTTGAAACATTATAATGGAGATTTGAAAGACAAGCAAATTGCTTTATGGGGTTTGGCTTTCAAGCCCGAAACGGATGATATGAGAGAGGCTCCTTCATTAGTGCTGATTGATAAATTGATAGAGGCTGGCGCAAATATAAAGGCTTATGACCCGATTGCGATGGATGAATGCAAACGTAGGATAGGGGATAGGATTGCTTATGCTACGGATATGTATGATGCAGTGTTGGATGCGGATGCATTGTTGCTGGTGACGGAGTGGAAAGAGTTCAGGATGCCGAGTTGGTCTATATTAGGGAAAACAATGAAAGATTGTGTTGTATTGGATGGTCGTAATATCTACAATGGAGAGGAATTGAGAGGGATGGATTTTATATATTATAAAATAGGATAAACCAAAGGAATAGATATAAATTATGGTTTTTATTCCTTTTTTCTACTTTTTACTTTTGTTTTTTTACATAATGAGACAGAATGGATGGGATGTTTGTGCTTATGTGGCTTTTCTATATGTTCTAACGTCCTTATTTTCTGTTTTAATTCATATTCTTGATTATCAGATTGTTGTAATGTATGAAGAGTCTCTGATTCCTACTATTATTTATTGTACTCTATTGACAGTTGCAATTCTCCCATTATATTTTTTTAAAAGTAATCGGATTGAAAAAGTAACATGCCGTAGTTCTTTATTTATTGATTGTTTGGTTTATTTTTACTTTATATCGTTTTTAGTTATGCTTTTAGCTTATAAAAATGATATCATTTTTCGTTTTACTTATGGAAATTTGAGAGAATTACGGGCACTTACATATCAAGGCGAAGGACTTGGATTTACTTCTTATCCAAAGTATATAGAATTATTTCTAATCCCGATGAGGACTTTTGCAAATATGTCTTATGTAATGATTTTTATTTTTTTCTTTAGTATTACATATCTGCAAAAATCAAGATATTATAATCTTATGGCTATAATAGGTTCATTGCCTTGTATATTAATAGGTATTATAGGAATTGACCGTTCTAGGACATTCTATTGGATTCTTTTTTTCGGTTTAGCTGGCAGTTTGTTTTGGAAAAATATGAGTAAAAAAACAAAAAAAATAGCTGTATCTATGACTGCCGTTTTTTTCCTTTTAATAGTTTCGTATATGGCAATTGTGACAATATCACGTTTTGGAGATACTGGTTTAGGAGGTGCAAGTAGTATAATTGAATATGCGGGGCAGGCTTATATTCATTTTTGCTATTTTTGGGACAGATATGATTCGCCAGAGGGATTTACAACGAAATATTTATTCCCTGCAATTCATCATTTTATTATAGGTGATTATGATGGCGGAACTGCATATCAGCAAGAGATGACCAGCAAGTCTCATATGGAATGTGGTGTCTTTTATACATATCTTGGGAATTTTATTATTAGTTCAGGGAAGATAGGACCTTTTATGATAACGTTTGTTTACTTATTTCTCTGTTCATTAGTAATGAGACGAAGAAGTTCTGTAGTTTCATTTGAAACTCTTTTGAAATGCTTTTTTGTAATGTTTATACCTGTAGCGGGTTGTATATCATATATATATACTTCATATAATGCTACGATGTGTGCTATTCTCTTAATTGTTGGAATGAATGTATTAAGGAGTAGGAAGCGTGTATATATAAAAAACCAGTAATTATTGCAGGTGCTAATTAGGTATGTTATTGCATTGATTATGAAAGTGGCAATTATAGGGTGTAGTTATTTTGGAAAGGAATTGAATGAGTTAGGAATTGCAACTCCTAATCCATATATAAATAGTGCTGTTTATAGAAAAATAATATTATTATTCTGTAGACTTGGTTTGCCATTTTCTTCATTTCTTTATAAGAAAAGATGGATTGAAGATTATGTGGATTATGATATGATAATTCTTTTTGACTCTATGTTGAATTCTGATAAAGTCGCAAGGCAGATAGAAGCTGGAGCAAATAGTACTTCACGGCTTATTTATTACTATTGGAATACAATTGATAAAACTAATTGTGCTCATTTGAAACTTGACACAAGATGGGAATGCTGGACTTTTGATGAAGCGGATGCGAAAAAATATAATCTAAAGTTTGCTAATACTTTTTATTTCCCTTCTTTGGCTCAATTGTCTGTTGATGAATGTTTTGATATCTTCTTTATAGGTTTGGATAAAAATAGAGGAAATGTATTAGATGAAATATCTATGGTATTATCTTGTACAGAACTGTGTACTTACATAAAGTGTGTGAAAAAAAATATTTTTGGGCAATATAGAAAAATTCCATATCATGAACTTTGTAAGTATGTAGCTCAATCGAAAGCTCTACTTGATATTCCTAAGATTGGGCAAGAGGGTTTAACCCTTAGAGTAATGGAAGCTTTATTCTACAAAAAAAAAATAATAACGAATAATGGAAATATAAAAAAGTATCCTTTCTATTCTCCAAACAATGTTTTTATATTGAATGATACTTTAGATAAGACAGCTATTTGTGATTTTCTGGCTACTCCAAGTGTTACTATACCTATGAAATTGATAGAACACTATGATTTTGAGCAGTGGTTAAATCGATTGATTCACTCTGTGGAAGCTCCATTGTAAAAGATATGAAAGGAATCATTAAGAATGCTTTTTATGCTACGTCTGCAAACTCTTTAAGCATGTTGGCAAGTGTTTTACTTTCATTTGTCTTACCTAAATTTGTTTCAATTGTAGATTATGGTTATTGGCAATTTTTTATATTATATTCAGGATATGTTGGTTTCCTTCATTTAGGTTTTTGCGATGGGCTGTATCTCAGATATGGAGGGAAAAAAAATGATTCTATAAATTTTCATGAATTGTCTATAATGTTTTCTTATTATTTGATATTCCAGATTTTAGTTTCTGCTATAATAATATTAATTGCTATTCTGTCAAAGTTGGATTTTGTATATAAAATTGTCTTAATGAGTATTGGGCTATATGCATTTATTGCAAATACAAATTCTTTTTTTACCAGTTTACTTTTGTCAACTAATAGAATTTTATTGTATAGTAGGGCTTTAGGCTTATCGAAAATATTGCTGATAGTTTATTCATGTATAATAATGTTTATTCCTATTGAGAATAAATTCTTATATATTATTGGAGGGTATTTGTTTACCTCAATTATTTCTGTTCTGCTTTTATTACCTAATTTTAAAGGCGTATTGTTTAATTTTGAGGGTTTTAGTGACGATAATAGAAGAAGTATAAAAACTATGAAATCACTTGTTTTTGTCGGATTTGTTTTAATGCTATCTAATGTGCTTTCTCATTTTATATTAGGTAGTGGACGTATGATTGTTGAATATGTATGGGATGTTGAAGCTTTTGCCAAACTATCTTTTGCTGTTTCTATTTCAATGTTCTTTTTGGCATTTGTATCGCAATTAGGAATGGTACTTTTCCCTTTATTGAAAAACATGAATAGCGAAACAGTGGTACGTGTTTTAAATAATGGTGACTTTTTGATTGGGTATATTATGATGTGGGGGTATTTTATGATTATACCAATCTCTTTTTTTATATATATGGTACTTCCCGCTTATGTAGAAAGTGTAAATTATATCTTAATATTGTTACCAACGAGCTTGTATATTATTAAATCTCAAATTTTGTATACAACCTATTTGAAAAGCATAAATATGCAAAATAAATTGTTGCTCATAAATATGCTTTCTGTACTTATTGCAGTAAGTTTGTATATATTGTCAGCACTATTTAGAAGTCTACAAGGTATGGCAATAGCCATGCTTGTCGGTTCATTTATGCAATATATACTTCAAAAGAGTGTAACAGATAACATATTGAAAATACATCATTGGAAGAATGTTCTTTTTGAGGCGTTTTTCTCTCTCTTTTTTATTGGTATATATATGAATACTTCTTTGACATTATTTATCATATTAATGTCAGTTACTATTTTAATCTACACATATTATAATAGATATATTATTTATGCTTCAATAAAAAAAGCATACTAATCTTTTATACTCATCTGCTTGTCATTAGATAGGTGAATTATTATTCTTAATTTATAGGTTGATGGTGAATGTAATTTTATTAGCTCCCTTGTACGGAAATGGTGGTATCGCTTCGTGGACAAAAAAGTATATAGATACCTTTCCGACAGAAGAATTTAGATTAATCCCTATTTCTTCTGTATTGTCATCAAAAAATATGCAAGCTCCAATTTATGAAAGATTAAGAAAAGGGGGACAGGAGGTAGGCTCTATAATTAAACAATTAAAAAAAAATATAGTAGAAAATGATGTAAAGATACTACATACTACAACAAGTGGGTCTTTAGGAACTTTCAGGGATTATCAAGTAGGAAAATTGTGTAAAAAATATGGTGTTAAAACAATTATGCATTGCCGGTATGGCTGTATTCCTGATATATTGGAGCATAATAATTTCATGAGATGGGCTTTGTTGCAAACAATGAAATATTACGATCAAATATGGGTTTTGGATAAATATTCTTTTAATGCTTTATCTGCAATACCGGACATTTGCGATAAAGTGAGATTAACTCCTAATAGCATAGAAGTAGATAGATTGGATTGTATTGCATCTAAAAGTTATACGAATTTTATTTTTATGGCGAATGTGTTACCTACTAAGGGCATTTTTGAATTAATAGAGGCTGTGAAAAAGGTGAAGTATAATATTCAGTTGCATATTGTAGGACCTGCAACGGAAAAGATGTTCTTTTTACTAAAAGAGTATGCTGCCAATCTGTGGGAGCAAAAAATATTTTATTATGGTAAATTGGAAAATCAACAAGCAGTACGGTTCTTGAAAGAGATGGATACTCTTATTTTACCGACATATTTTCCGGGTGAGGCCTTTCCTATATCAATATTAGAAGCTATGAGTTATGGAAAACTTGTAATAGCAACTCCTAGAGCGGCAATAGCGGATATGTTAACTGCATTAGATGGTACGCATTGTGGTATACTAATTCATGAAAAATCAGTAGAAAATATTGTAAAGTCTATTGAATGGGCTATAGAAAATAAAATATTGGCTGACGAAATGTGTATAAAAGCTTACGAAAAAGTGTGGAGTTCTTATAGGACTGATGTTGTATATGAATTATATCGTAATCATTATAGATCACTTCTATAAATAGTTTCTATATAGGTAATATAAATATTTATAATTATGTCTGTTTTTAATGACAAAGTTTTATTGATTACTGGCGGAACAGGTTCTTTCGGTAACGCGGTATTGCGTCGCTTTCTTAATAGCGGAATCAAGGAAATTCGCATCTTTAGCCGTGATGAGAAGAAGCAAGACGATATGCGGCATGCCTTGCAAAATCCGAAAATAAAATTCTATATCGGTAACGTGCGTGATCGCCAGTCCGTTGATGGTGCTATGGTAGGAGTGGATTATGTGTTTTCTGCCGCCGCCTTGAAGCAGGTTCCCAGTTGCGAGTTCTTCCCGTTGCAGGCTGTGCAGACCAATGTGATCGGCACGGACAATGTACTGGAATCTGCCATAGCGCATGGTGTAAAGAATGTGGTGGTGCTTTCTACCGACAAGGCCGCCTATCCCATCAATGCCATGGGTATCAGCAAGGCCATGATGGAGAAGGTTGCCATAGCCAAGGGCCGTGCGTTGGGTGAGGAGGCAGGAACGACCATCTGTTGCACCCGTTACGGCAATGTGATGGCAAGTCGCGGTTCTGTGATTCCCTTGTGGGTGGAGCAGATAAAGAACGGCAGGCCCATTACGGTAACGGACCCCAACATGACCCGCTTCATGATGACGCTGGACGATGCCGTGGATCTGGTAATCTATGCGTTTGAGCACGGGCATAACGGTGACCTGTTCGTGCAGAAGGCTCCTGCCGCCACCTTGGATGTACTGGCGCAGGCCTTGAAGGAAACATACGCGCAGGTTGATCCGAAATACGGTGAGACGGAGGTGAAGACCATCGGCACGCGCCACGGCGAGAAACTGTATGAGACACTGGTAACCCGCGAAGAGATGGCAAAGGCTGTCGACATGGGCGACTACTACCGCATCCCCTGCGACACCCGTGACTTGAACTATGACAAGTTCTTCACGGAAGGCAATGAGGATATTGCCCGTATAGAGGACTATCACAGCCATAACACCGCCCGCCTGGATGTGGAGGGCATGAAAAAGCTTCTTTTGAAACTCCGCTTCATCCGCGAAGACCTCGGGATGGAGGAAAAGGCGAAGAGCGCGGAAATCAAGAGCGAATAGTATAGCCATTGTTAACTTTTCCATCCTATCCAATCCCATTAGTTTATGAAAATCTTAGTGACCGGCTCCCGAGGGTTTGTCGGCCGGAACCTTGTATCCCAGCTGCACAACATCCGTGACGGGAAAGCCCGCAATTACGGCATTGCAGGTGAAGAACTTACCATTTACGAATATGACATGGACAGTGACCCTGCCGAACTGGATGTCTATTGCAGACAAGCTGACTTTGTCTTCAATCTGGCAGGCGTGAACCGTCCCCAGGATGCGTCTGAGTTTATGAAAGGGAACTTCGGCTTCGCCTCCACCTTGCTTGATACATTGAAGAAGCACGGCAATACCAGTCCGGTAATGATTTCCTCTTCCACGCAGGCCGCACTCGACAACCCTTACGGTGAATCGAAGCGGGCAGGGGAGCAACTGTTGTTCGAGTACTCCAGGGAAACGGATGCAAAGGTACTGGTGTACCGCTTCCCGAATGTTTTCGGCAAATGGTGCCGCCCCAACTATAACAGCGCGGTGGCCACTTTCTGCAACAACATTGCCCATGACTTGCCCATCCGGGTGAACGACCCTTCGGTGGTGATGCATCTGGTTTACATAGACGATGTGGTGGACGAGCTTATCTCTGCCCTGGGCGGCAGGGAACACCGCAACGGGGATTATTGCGAAGTACCCGTGGTGCATACCATTACCTTGGGCGGCATTGTGGAACTGATAAGGTCTTTCAGGCAAATGCCCGGTACCTTGTCCGTTGCCAGTTTATAAATGTATTATTGAAGTTTCGTAAATATACCTACTGATAAATGGGAATTTATCGCACAGAACGCAAGTGAAATAAAAGCCCACTTCCATAACCTATGGAGAGAGTGAAAGCCCATGGATTTCTATCTAAAACACAAGCATTACTTTACTTTTCGCCCTTTGTTTGTCCACTGTTGCATAGGGAATTAATAACGCCTAACGGCCATGAACAGCTCTGCTAATGGCCATGAAGCAATCGTTTAACGACCATAAGCAGGGTTGTTCATGGCCGTTAGGCGTCACTAACTCCAAGGCTTTTACAGATGAAGTACGTAGCCCGCGCCTATTGCGCACAAGGCACAAACGTATTGTACAGCAACTTAAAAGACATCAGACTCCACTATTCATAGTCGGGCAAACTCGAAAATGCAGGAAAACTACACTGACCGATTTATGTAACCCACGCGCGATATTATATTAAAGAATAATAAGTTACGACAAAACTCAGACGTTTTCGGCAGGTGGAAGCAAATTTTGCTTCCACCTTTTCAGGTTGCTTCCACCGCAGGGTAAATGCCGATGGATAGGGAGATACAGGAGGTGGGTGGAAGTGTGGAAGCAAAGCAGATGCAAATTTATGTTTCAGCAACACACCTCAAGTTTTAAAAAAGATGTAGTACAAAGGTATAAAATATAATAAGTGTTACAAATACACACTTTATGCCCCGACACTCTTGCAAATGTCGAAAAAGTCCGTACATTTGCAATGTGTTTTTCATAGTATTAGATTTAAGGTTAACAAAGGTTGGAGTACAGCGGTACTCCTTTTTTTATGCCCATACGTACCGTCCCGGTTCTCCAATAAAATTTTCACGTAAAATGCAAGGCAACTTTTTATATCCATTTAGTTTTTGGCTATCTTTGCACTGCTTTCGGCGGGCATAGGCACGCATAAAGCAGCTTAACTAACAATAAATCAATAATTAAAAACAGAAAATTATGGCAATGCATACATGGTTTGAATGTAAGATCCGTTACGAGAAAACAATGGAAAATGGAATGAACAAGAAGGTGACCGAACCGTACCTGGTGGATGCCCTCAGTTTTACGGAAGCGGAAGCACGCATCATCGAAGAGATGACGCCGTTCATTTCGGGAGAGTTCACCGTATCGGACATCAAACGTGCCAACTATAGCGAATTGTTCCCCAGCGAAGAGGAAGCTGCCGACCGCTGGTTTAAATGTAAACTGGTTTTCATCACACTGGACGAGAAAAGCGGTGCGGAAAAGAAAACCTCTACCCAGGTATTGGTGCAGGCTGCCGACCTGCGTGATGCAGTGAAGAAACTGGATGAGGGCATGAAAGGCACAATGGCCGACTATCAGATAGCATCTGTAGCGGAAACCGCCATTATGGATGTATATCCGTACAGTGCAGAGCCCGACGACAAACCGGAAGTTTAATTTGAGTGATGAGTTATAAGTTATGGGTCGCAATAATAACTCATAACTTATAACTCATCACTCATAACTCAAAAAAACGATGATTGCAGAGAATTTAAAACAAGTACTGAGCGAACTGCCTGAAAAGGTACGGCTGGTGGCTGTTTCCAAATTTCACCCCAACGAGGCGATAGAAGAAGCGTATCGTGCCGGCCAGCGTGTGTTCGGAGAAAGTAAGGTGCAGGAAATGACTGCCAAATACGAAAGTCTGCCCAAAGACATAGAATGGCATTTCATCGGGCATCTGCAAACAAACAAAATAAAATATATCGTTCCTTACGTAGCGCTGATTCATGGCATAGACTCCTACAAGCTGTTGGCCGAAGTGAACAAGCAGGCTGCCAAAGCCGAAAAAACTGTCAACTGCCTGCTGCAGCTGCACATTGCCCGGGAAGAGACCAAGTTTGGATTCAGCTTTGACGAATGCCGGGAAATGCTGGCAGCCGGTGAATGGAGAAAGCTCAATCATATCCGGATATGCGGATTGATGGGCATGGCCACGAATACGGACAATGACGAACAAATCAAAACTGAGTTTTGTTCTTTAAGTAGCTTCTTCAATGAAGTGAAAGCCAAGTGGTTTGCCGATGCAGAGTCATTCCGGGAACTGTCCATGGGAATGTCTCACGATTACCACGAGGCCATTGCAGCCGGGAGCACCTTGATACGTGTAGGAAGCAAGATTTTTGGAGAAAGAAACTATTAACCATAAAAAATCATTATCATGGCAACATTAGAAACTACTTTTGCAGGGCTGAAACTCAAAAACCCCATTATTGTCAGTAGCTCCGGACTGACGGACAGCACCGCCAAGAACCAGAAACTATCTGAGGCCGGCGCAGGTGCCATTGTGCTAAAATCACTCTTTGAAGAGCAAATCATGATGGAGGCTGACTGGATGGGAGACCCGAACATGTACCCCGAAGGCAGTGACTACCTTGTAGGATATATCCGCGAACATAAGCTGGGTGAATATCTGAACCTGATTAAGGAAAGCAAAAAGGTTTGCAATATCCCCATCATAGCCAGCATCAACTGCTATCAGAATGCCGACTGGGTGGAATTTGCCACCAAAATAGAAGAAGCTGGTGCAGACGCACTGGAAATCAATATCCTTGCACTGCAGACGGATGTACAGTATACATATGGAACCTTCGAGCAACGCCACATCGACATTCTGAGCCACATCAAGAAGACGGTCAAGATACCCGTCATCATGAAGCTGGGCGACAACCTGACCAATCCGATAGCTCTGATAGACCAACTGTACGCCAACGGCGCCGCCGCAGTAGTGCTGTTCAACCGCTTCTACCAGCCGGACATCAACATTGAGAAAATGATACAAGTATCCGGCAACGTATTCAGCAATGAAGCCGATTTGTCTAAAGCCCTGCGCTGGATAGGCATCGCTTCGGCAGCCGTAAACAAGCTGGACTATGCCGCTTCCGGTGGTATCCACTCGCCCGAAGGCGTTGTCAAGGCAATATTAGCAGGTGCTTCGGCCGTAGAGATATGCAGTGTGCTTTATCAGAATTCAGCTACCATCATTGAAGAATACATCCGCTTCCTCAACTTGTGGATGGACCGCAAAGGTATGGAAACCATCAGCCAGTTCAAAGGTATTCTGAACGTAAACGACCCGAAGGGAGTCAATACTTTCGAACGTACACAGTTCTTGAAATACTTCTCTTCACATGAATGAGACAAAAGGCTGACAAGAAGACAATAAAATTGAAAGGGTGATAACACTACAATGACGTTATCACCCTTTCATTTTATACTATACCGCTATCTTTTTATTTCTTCTTATCCAGCGCCTCAAAGCAGGAATTCTTGCTCACGAATTCCGGAACAATATCCTTCATGGCAGCAACAATTTTCATCTGGTCATAGGTGTAACTTACATCAATCAGCTTCTGGATACGCTCCTTCACCTCGTCATAGTCATACTCACGCACCGTAGCAATCATAATCTTCTCATGATAGGTGGGCTTTGTAAGCTCCTTCACATTCAAGAGTTCTTCGTAGAGCTTCTCGCCATGACGGAGACCGGTAAATTCAATCTTCACATCCGTACGTCCAGAAAGGCTGATCATACGCTTGGCAAGGTCCACAATCTTCACCGGCTTACCCATGTCGAAGATGTAGATTTCACCGCCGTTGCCCATACTGCCGGCCTCAAGAACAAGGCGGCAAGCTTCGGGAATGGTCATGAAGTAACGGATTATCTCAGGATGGGTCACCGTCACCGGACCGCCACGCTGAATCTGGTCGCGGAAACGGGGAATGACAGAACCGTTGGAACCCAGCACATTGCCGAAACGCGTAGTGATGAACTGAGTGGCATGGCCTCCCTCCTTCTGCAACTTCTTCGCAAGAGACTGCACATAAATCTCGCAAATACGCTTGGAACAGCCCATCACGTTTGTAGGGTTAACAGCCTTGTCCGTAGAAATCATCACAAACTTCTCGGCACCGTATTTCACGGCAAGATCGGCAACGGTGCGCGTGCCGAATACGTTCACCTGGATGGACTCGGAAACGTTGTCCTCCATCATCGGCACATGCTTGTAGGCGGCCGCATGGAAAATATACTGGGGCTTGAACTCCCTGAAGATATCCTCCATGCGCGTGGCATTGGAGATGTCGGCTATGATGGTCTCGGCATCGATGTCGCGCCAACGGTCCTGAAGTTCCAGACGGATGTCGTGCAGAGGGGTCTCGGCCTGGTCCACTAAAATAAGTTTATAGGGATTGAACGAAGCCACCTGGCGCATGATTTCACTGCCGATGGAGCCGGCGGCGCCCGTAATCATCACACGCTTGCCCTCCAGATGAGAGGCAACCTTATGGATATCTATCTCGATAGGATTGCGCTGAAGCAGGTCCTCAATCTGAATTTCCTTCAACTGTGTGCGGCTCAGCGCCTGACCGTTCCACTCGCTCAAAGGAGGCGCAGTCATCAGTTTGATGTTGTGCACCAGCAGGCGGTCAGCCATGTCGGACTTCTTCAGTTCCTCCATCTTGGCAGGAGAAATGATGATGGTCTGCACATCGCGGTCGTTCAGCACATCAATCAGCGTATCATCGTTGGGGAACACCCTGACACCCATCATCACCTTGTTGATAAGCTCAGGTTCGTCCGCAATGAATCCGCGCAGACGGTAGTGGTTGCGCAGATTGACACGCAATGCCTTGGCAATGTTGACCCCGGCTTCCTTGGCACCGTAAATGAACACATTGGCACTATGGGTGCCGTCGAAGTTCAGCGCCTCGAAGAAAGTCTTGACAATCACACGGGAGCATGCCATCATGGCAAAGCTGATGATATAAGACATGAACAGCACGCTGACCGGAGCCAGGTTGAACTCCAAATAGCTTTCCGTCAGGACGCTCGTTATCATCAGCAGTGCATACGACACCGTCAATGACACAAAAATGCGCATGATATCCACAAAGGAGGAAAAGCGCAACACATTGGAATACGTACGGAAAACACGGAAGAAAATCAAGTTGACAACAACCGTCCATAAAATGGTCTTGTCAATGGTAGAGGATTCCAAAAAAATGCTTCTGAAATCATATCGGAGAGCATAGGCCAACAGACTGGATATGACGATGATAAATACGTCAATTAATAGAATAGTCCATATCGGAAGCACTTTCGCGGAAAGATACCGATGAAAAAAATTTCGCTTCATTTCGCTTGACAGTTTTGTTTTAGGCGAGGCAAAGATACACTATTTTAGTCAAAACGGACAAGAAATCGATAAAAAAATATTATAATAATTATTTATCGTCTATAAAGAAACTATCCCGCCACCCTCGTTTTAACAGTTGGAAAGCGGGATGGAAATAATTTTACCCCAGAAAATGCGGTATCCGCTACATCAGATTACTTGCCAACTCGCTCAACTGGCTACGCTCCCCTTTCACCAGATTGACATGGGCAAACAAATTCTGGTCCCTCATGCGGTCTATCATATAAACAAGCCCATTGGACTGACTGTCCAGATAGGGTTGGTCTATCTGCTGAATATCACCGGTAAACACCATTTTTGTGCCTTCACCGGCACGGGTGATGATGGTCTTAATCTCATGCGGAGTCAGGTTTTGGGCTTCATCAATAATACAGTAGGTCTCGCTCAAACTGCGCCCGCGGATAAAGGCTAATGCCTCGATGACCAATTGTTCACTTTTTTGCATATCCTCCAAGCGTTTCACTTCAGAGGAATTGGCAGCGAACTGATGCTTGATTACATTCAAATTATCGAACAAAGGCTGCATGTAAGGAGCCACTTTCTCATTGGCATCACCGGGAAGGAATCCAAGGTCTTTATTGGATAGGGCCACGATGGGACGTGCCAGGAGAATCTGCTTGTAGTCGGTAAGTTTTCCCAATGCGGCGGCCAATGCCAGCAGGGTCTTGCCGGTTCCCGCCTTGCCGGTCAGGGCAACCAACTTGATGTTCGGGTCGTTCAGCACCTCAAAAGCAAAGCTCTGCTCGGCATTGCGCGGCTCAATGCCATAATTCTTTGTCTTGTGGACCCGGCAAATCGAATGGGCAAAGGGATTATAACGCGCAAGCACACTGCTGCGGTCACTCTTCAGCACAAAACATTCGTTGGGACGAATGATGTCCTTAAAATCGAACTCGTTGATGTCCAGTCCTTCTTTGGAAGAATAAATGCGATCTATCAGCGCAGGGTCAATACCCTCGAACACTTCATTCGACTTTTCGAATATATCCACATTGATTACCTTATCATTGATGTAGTCTTCGCACAGCAGACCGATGGAACGCGCCTTCATGCGCAGATTCACGTCTTTCGTGACAAGGATGGTTTTCATTTTAGGCTTTTTGGTGGAAAGCCAGTCCACTACCGACAGAATCTGATGGTCGGGGATGCGTTCGGGAAAGGAATCACGTACTCGGGGAGAGTCCACCATGCCTGCCACCACAAACAGACGGCCTAAGCCCTCTCCCAATGGCGCCCCTTTGGTGAACAGATTATCATCGGTAATCAAATCAAGCTCACGGACGAACTCACGCGCATTGAAATTAATCTGCTCATTACCTTTCTTGAATTTGTCCAGTTCTTCAAGGACTACGATGGGAAGATAAATGTCATTCTCTTGAAAATTCTTCAAACAGTTATAATCGTGAAGAATCACATTCGTATCAATCACAAAATTTTTCTTAGCTCCCATACACGTTAGATTTAAATTGTTAATACCTTTGCATAAGCTTAAGATAAGCTACACTGCAAGCAATTTCAAGCAAGCTTGATTGCGTTCGGTCTGCATTATCTTTGTCGCTTTTAAAGATAACAAATTAATAGGGAGAAAGGATTGCTTCTCCGTTAAATATTATAAAAGATGGATTATCAGGACACTTTAACTTACTTATATAACAGTGTGCCCATGTTTCAGCAAGTGGGCGGCTCAGCATACAAGGAAGGATTGGAAAACACTCTGACCCTGGACGCACACTTCGAACATCCCCACCGCAGTTTCCGCAGCATTCATGTGGCCGGTACCAATGGAAAGGGTTCCTGCTCGCATACGCTTGCCGCCATACTGCAAGAGGCAGGATACAGGGTCGGGCTCTATACCTCGCCCCATCTGGTGGATTTCCGGGAGCGCATCCGGATTAACGGACAGCCTATACCCGAGGAATACGTCATCCGTTTTGTAGAGCAGGAACGTGGCTTCTTCGAACCCCTCCATCCCTCTTTCTTTGAGCTGACCACCGCCATGGCCTTCCGCTACTTTGCCGATGAAAAGGTGGATGTAGCCGTAATCGAGGTGGGACTAGGCGGACGCCTGGACTGTACCAATATCATCCGTCCGGATGTATGCATCATCACCAACATCAGTTTTGACCATACCCAATTCCTGGGGGACACCTTGGCAAAAATCGCAGGAGAGAAGGCAGGAATCATTAAAAGCGGTATCCCCGTTGTAATCGGCGAGACCACTCCCGAAACGAAACCGGTATTTCTGGAAAAAGCACAGACAACGGGTGCTCCCATCTACTTTGCCGAGGAGAATGACCGTGAAGACTATCCCGGAATAGAATACGAACTGAAAGGGCTCTACCAGCAGAAAAATGCCCGGACCATCCTCACCGCCCTCCCGCTACTGAAAGAAGCCGGCTACCGGCTGGACGGACAAGCAGTGCGCAGTGGCTTTGCCCGTGTGGTGGAACTGACGGGCTTGATGGGACGCTGGCAAAAACTGCAGGACTCGCCCACCCTGATTTGTGACACCGGCCACAATGTGGGAGGCATCACCTACATTACAGAACAACTGAAACAACAGGCTTACCGCCAGCTACACATCATCATAGGCATGGTGAATGACAAGGATATACGGGGGGTACTGGCCCTGCTGCCCCGGGAAGCGACCTACTACTTCACCAAAGCCAGCGTGAAGCGAGCATTGCCCGAAAGCGAACTACAGGAGCTGGCCGCAGCAGCTGGCCTGAAAGGGCATTGCTATCCTGACGTACCCGCCGCCGTGCAGGCCGCACAAGAAAAAAGCCTCCCGGAAGATTTCATCTTCGTGGGAGGCAGCAGTTTCATTGTGGCCGACTTGTTAGCGAACCGCGATGCACTCAATCTCTACTAAGGCATCTTTGGGCAGCGCCTTCACTGCCACAGCCGAACGTGCCGGGAAAGCACCGTCAAAATAAGTGGCATATACCTTGTTCATATCAGCGAACAAGGACATGTCTGCCAGGAAAACAGTTGTCTTCACAATATTCGCCATACCCAGCCCTGCCTCTTCCAGGATATGCTTTATATTCTCCAAGGACTGGCGAGCTTGCGCTTCCGCACCTTCAGCCATCACTCCGGTAGCTGCGTCAATAGGCAACTGACCTGATACAAATACCATTCCGCCGGCTTCGATAGCCTGGCTATAAGGGCCTATGGCGCCCGGTGCCTTCTGGCTGCAAATCACTTTCTTCATGATTGTCAAAGTTTGTTTTTATTAATAATCGAGTCTATTTTCCTTTTTTGAAATAAAAAAATCCGAAGTATATGCAGTATTCCGGAAATCCACGCATTTTATAAATAAAACAACGTAATTTCACTCATAACCTGTTATACCTAGACTTAACTCATTTAACACGGGGGAGTTCCCCAAAACAGAGGCTCTGCTTGCGAAAGCAGAGCCTTTATTCTATCCCATCCCTTTACTTGCAATGCTTCTCAATCAAAGCATCCACATTGGGGTCACCCAATTCCTTTGCCTTGGCAAAGCTGGCACAAGCTTCCTTGTCCTTCTTCATCTGCAGCTGGGCGATACCCATCAGACGGTAGGCTTCGGCATATTTAGGGTCTTTCTCCAGAGCAGCCTTCAGCACATTCAACGCCTCCTCGTAACGTCCCACGCGAAGATTCACCACTGCCAGTTCGGCACGGTAGGTCAAATCTTCCGGATTCAGTTCGATGGCCTTCGCCATATCGTCCAGCGCACGCTGGTACTGCTTGGCCTTCAAGGCAGCCTGCTCACGGTAATAGTAGAACATGTCGTTCACTTTACCGTTCACGGCATTGTAATAGGCGTCATAATCCAGCATGGCATTACGCGCCTGGTCTGCATTCATACGGGCTTGGGCACGCTCCAGCAAGTAAGGGGCGGCTTCCTCCGTATAGGGCTGGGTAAAGCGGGCCACACAACTGTCCATCAGAGCCAGTACCTCTTCGGCAGGTGCCTGCATCAGTTCCTTGGTCTTGGCAGCACTGAAGAAGGTAGCCGGAGAGGCCAGAATGGTCTTATTCACTTTATCATAGCTGGTAAATGCCGACGGATAGTCCTGCTTGGCAAACAGGATGTCACCCTCCAACTGGACATAAACCGGAAGCTCGTCAATGGCTATCGCTTTCCGTACCTCGTCCAGAGCCTTGTCGAGCGACCAGTCCTTATAAACTTTCTCGGGCTTGCCCAATGCATAATTATAGATTATCTTGGCCCGGTTGTAATACACATCATCTTTCTTTGCCGCAACCTCCAAAGCCTTATCCATATCTGCGGCGACCTTATCCATGGAAGCATCTTCACGGGACATGAACAGATGCTGGGAAGCGCGGCGCAGATAACCGTCGGCACTGGCAGGATATTGTGCAATGAAATCGTTCAGAGTCTCCATATACTTCTCCGGAGACAGTTGGGAAGAAGCCATGTAGAGGAACACCAAAGCCTGCTCTTCGGTATCGGGCAATGCCTTCTTGATACCGATGCCCTTCAATGACATATCTCCATAAGACAATGCGGAGATATTCTGCGACATGGCGAAATTGGCATCAATGGCATAGCAGATGGTAGCCGTGTCTTGTCCGGAGGACTTCTGCGCAAGGCCGAAGACCTGCCCGTCCACAGTCATCAGCGGACAACTCACCATCTTGTCCTTCAAACGCATATCAAGTGTATAATAGGAATAGTTACCGGAAATCTTATCAGCTTCCTTTACTTTCCCGGCAGTGAAGGAACGGTCCTTCTGGGTGGAATAAGGCAGCAGATATACATCCGCACCGACGGCCGGAGCCACAGCAGCCAAAGTGAGTGCCGTGACTTTCTTTCCGGGGATGCCGACACGGAACTTGACAACATCGTACATGTCATCGGCCCCCATAATGGCCTCCACCGGCATCTGTGCCCCGTCCGAGCTCATCACAACGGCGCGCCGGGCACCTTTGAACAAGGTGTAGTCAGAAAGCGCAACGCCATCTTCAGTGACAAAAAAGCCGTTTCCAGTATTCAGTATCTTATCGTCCTGGTCGTAGGTCACCACCGAAAAAACGGCACGTTTGGCTTTGTCTACCCACTTCGGGGCTTGTGCCACACTCCACTGAGCCAATAAACAGAGAGTGAGCATCAACAGCAATTTCTTTTTCATATCTTAGTTGGTTCTTTGTTTTACCGCTTCATAAATCAAAATGCCGGCTGCAACGGAAACATTGAGGGACTCGATGGTTCCCAACATGGGAATCTTCACCCACTCGTCACACAACGCCAGGTTGTCATAGGACACCCCCTTGTCTTCGGCACCCATAATGATGCACATCGGACCGGTATAGTCGGCTTTGGTATAGTCGTAATCGCCTTTCTCCGTGGCTGCCACGATATGGAAACCACTATTCTTGAGGAATTGCAGGGTCTCTTTCAGGCTGTGTTCGCGGCAAACGGGCAAAGTGTGCAAGGCTCCTGCCGAGGTTTTCATGGCATCTGCGTTGACAGATACACTGTTCCGTGCAGGGATAATCACGGCATCTACCGCCGCACACTCGCAAGTACGGGCAATGGCACCGAAATTGCGGACATCCGTGATGCCGTCGAGCATCACAAACAGAGGATTCTTGCCCTGCTCGAAAAGGAAAGGTACCAAGTCCTCCGTCTTCTGGTAAGTGACTGAAGAGATGAAGGCAATCACTCCCTGGTGATTCTTCCGCGTCACGCGGTTGATGCGTTCCACCGGAACGCGCTGTACCGGTATCAAAGTCCCTTTCAAGACAGCGAACAGCTCTTTTGACAAATCACTCTGAATGTCCTTCTTTACCAATATCTTGTCTATCTCTTTTCCTGCCTGAATGGCTTCTATCACGGCACGAACGCCGAAAATCATTTCACTGTTATCAACCATATATGGGTATTTACTATTTGACGATTTACTATTTACTATTTGATACTTCCAGCAATGCTCTGGCATTGTTCAGTGCGGCTTCGGTCAGCTTAGCACCACTCAGCATATGGGCTATTTCTTCCACACGTTCATCGTCGGTCAGACGACGGATGTGACTGTTTGTTTCCGTCTCGTTGTCCTGCTTGTACACCTTATAATGGGCGCGTCCGCGGGCAGCAATCTGGGGCAGATGGGTGATACTGATTACCTGGCGGTCCTGCTCGCCCATCTCCTGCATGATATCCGCCATGCGGTCGGCTATCTCGCCGGAGACTCCGGTATCTATTTCGTCGAATACAATGGTAGGAAGCTTGACGGCACCGGCTATCATTGCCTTGATGGAGAGCATGACGCGGGCTATTTCACCACCCGAAGCTACGGAGGAGACGCTTTGCAATGCCCCGTTCTTATTCGCGGAAAACAAGAAGTTCACAGTATCCGCCCCGTGTATGCCCGGCTCTTTGCGGGCACCTATCTCTACCTGGAAACGGACATTGGGCATGCCCAACGGAACCAGCCGCGCAGCCATCTGCTTCTCCACTTCACGGGCAACGGCAGTACGCGCCTTGGTGAGGACGGCAGCCTGCTTTTTCACCTTATTATATAAAGCGTCGCAACGCGCTTTCAGTTCCTCGATGTGCTCGTCGGACGAAGTGATGGCGGAGAGTTTGGCGGCGTATTCATCCGTCAGCGCCAGAAGTTCACCGACAGTGGAAACGCGGTGCTTCTGTTGGAGCGTATAAATCAAGTTCAGACGTTCGTTCACTTCATCCAGACGTTCGGGGTTGAACTCTATTTCATCCTCCTTACCCGACACTTCCTGCGAAATATCCTTCAACTCGATATAAGTGCTTTCCATGCGTTCGGCAAGTTCCCCGGCAACCGGATAAACCCTCTGCAGGCCGAGCATCGTATTCAGGCATTCCTTCAGCCCGGACAACAAGCCTCCTTCGTCCGAGTAGAGCGTCTGCCCTACCCGATAGAGTCCGGCCTTTATCTCTTCCGCATGGCTCAGCGTATCTGCCTCTTGCTCCAGCTCCTCCTGCTCACCGGCAGACAAGTGTGCCTCTTCCAACTGTTCCAGTTGGAAACGGATATAGTCTTCGTCCGACTTATCCTGATTGGCACGGGCAACAAGGGCCTCCAAATCCTGCTGTGCCTGCTTCCATGCTCCGAAGATATGCTGGTAAGCAGACAAGGCCTCTTCGTTATGCGACAAGATGTCCAGTACATTCAACTGAAACCCTTCCTTGTTCAGCAATAGGTTCTGATGCTGGGAATGCACGTCAATCAGCTGTTCTCCCAACTCCTTCATCTGAGCCAATGAAGCAGGCGTGTCATTGATGAATGCCCGGCTCTTGCCCGAAGCGGACACCTCGCGGCGCAGGATGCATTCTTCCTCGTACTCCAACTCATTCTCCTCAAAGAAAGGCTGCATACCGTAAGCGGAAATATCAAAACGGGCCTCGATAATGCACTTCGAAGCTCCTACACGAATGGCTTTCACATCGGCACGCTGTCCCAGCAGCAGACCGATGGCACCCAGAATAATGGATTTTCCAGCACCGGTCTCACCCGTTATCACCGAGAAACCGCTGCTGAAGCTGATATCGAGCTTTTCAATAAGCGCATAATTCTGTATGTAAAGCGAACGCAACATAAGGATATTGACGATTTGACGATTTACTATTTACTATTTAAATCTTTCACCAGACGGTCTACGATGTCGGCAGCCACTTCGGCTTTGGACTTCAAGGGGTAGTCCGTCTTTCCCTGGTGGTCTATGATACTGATTTTATTGGTATCGCAACGAAAACCGGCTCCCTTGTCGTTCAGGGAGTTCAGCACGATGAAGTCCAGATTCTTGCGGTTGAGCTTGTCTTCCGCATTCATCTGCTCGTTATGAGTCTCAAGGGCAAAGCCTACGAGGAGGCGCCGTTGGTGCTCTGTATCGTTCTTCAGATTGCCTAAGAAAGCGGCTATGTCGCGAGTAGGTTTCAAGTTCAAACTCATCTCCCCGGTCTTTTCACGCTTGATTTTCTCATCCGCCACTTGTTCGGGGGTGTAGTCTGCCACGGCAGCCGTCAAGATGGCGGCATCGGCATGGACAAAGGCGGCGGATGCAGCCTCGAACATCTCCTGCGCCGACTCTACCGCATGGTACTGGTGCATCGGGAAGTAAGTGCCTTGCTGCACCGGACCGGCAATCAGTATCACCTTGGCCCCTCTGGCGGTACATTCATCTGCCAGGGCAAGTCCCATCTTGCCGGAAGAATAGTTGCCGATGAAGCGCACCGGGTCTATCTTCTCATAAGTAGGTCCTGCGGTTATCATCACTGTCTTGCCCACCAGGTCGCCATCTTTGGCAGCAAAGTACATTTCCAGGTGGCGGATGATATTCTCCGGCTCCTCCATACGGCCTTTCCCCACCAGATGGCTGGCGAGTTCTCCCGTAGCAGGTTCTATGATGTGGTTTCCATAAGAGCGGAGTGTATTCAGATTCTTTTGGGTGGAAGGATGGGCATACATGTCCAGGTCCATGGCAGGCGCCACAAACACCGGAGCTTTGGCGGAAAGATAGGTGGTAATCAGCATATTGTCTGCCACGCCATTCGCCATCTTGCCGATGGTGGAAGCCGTAGCCGGGGCTATCAGCATGGCATCTGCCCACAGACCGAGGTCCACATGGCTGTTCCAGGTGCCATCGCGTTGGGCAAAGAACTCACTGATAACCGGTTTGCTGGTCAGGGCAGAGAGCGTGATAGGGGTAATAAATTCTTTTCCGGCAGGCGTAATGACCACCTGCACCTCTGCACCACGCTTAATCAGTCCGCGAATAATATAGCATGCTTTATAGGCGGCAATGCTGCCCGTAATGCCCAATACTATTTTCTTCCCTTTCAGTATATTTGCCATTTATTTCTGAGTCATTTCACGCAGACGTATCTTGGTCAGCGTGGCTTTGGTATTCAGGGTAAAATCACTGTTCAGAATCCAGCTGTAATAGCCGGGATCGCGCTTCAGGACATCGGATACCGACATGCCCTTGTACTTGCCGAAGTTGAATACTTCCACACCTTTGTCATCGTAGACCATACGACCGGCAAAGTCCACATTCTTGTTGAAGCTGGAATAGTCGGCAAGGAAAGCCACGTCATTCTGCAACTCCGGATAGCGGTCCAACTGCGACATCAGCACTTCGTAGGTGGCACGTGTATCAGCCTCTGCCGTATGGGCGTCTTCCAAATTCTTGCCGCAATAGAATTTATAGGCAGCAGACAGCGTGCGTTGCTCCATCTTGTGGAAAATGACCTGCACGTCCACAAACTTGCGGCGACTCATGTCAATGTCCACACCGGCACGAAGGAACTCTTCCGCCAGGACGGGGATATCAAAACGGTTGGAGTTGAAGCCCGCCAAGTCGCATCCTTCAATGTCATTGGCAATGTTGCGCGCCACTTCCTTGAATGTGGGGCAGTCGGCTATATCGGCATCGTAGATGCCATGAACGGCAGATGCTTCGGCAGGAATGGGCATTTCGGGGTTGATACGCATGGTTTTGGACTCCTCATTCCCGTTGGGATATACCTTGAGGTAACAGATTTCGACAATTCGGTCTGAGTTGATATTGGTACCCGTAGTCTCCAAATCAAAAAAGACTATCGGATTTTTCAGATTCAATTTCATTGTTTTTTCGTTTTATAAGCTCTGGCTATGAGCTATAAATTATAAGTTTAACTTACAAGCCACGAGCTACAAGTACCGTGCGGCATAATTGCGCAGCCACTTGTAGCTCGTAGCTCATAATCCGATTGCTAATATTCATCAGTCATTCAGCATCATCGGCATCAGCAGCATCAGCAAGTCTTCGTTCTCTTCCTGCTCTACCGGAATAATGACACCTGCACGTGAAGGATCTGCCAGTTCGATAACGATTTCATCGGCAGAAATGTTATTCAGAATGTCAATCAAGAACGTGGACTTGAAACCGATGCTCATCGGATTGCCCGCATATTGGCAAACCAGTGTTTCTTCGGCCGATGTAGAGAAGTCGATGTCCTGTGCGGAGATGACAATCAGATTCTCCTGCATACGGAGCTTGATAAGGCTGCTTGCCTGCGAAGAGAAGATAGACACGCGGCGCAAAGCACCGAGCAGTTGCAGACGGTCTACCGTCACTTTATAAGGGTTGTTCTGCGGAATCACAGAGTTGTAGTTGGGATAGCGTCCTTCGATAAGACGGCACACCATGCGGTAGCTTTCCAATGTGAACACAGCGTTGCGTTCGTCGAACTCGATAGTCACCATGCCTTGCTCTTTCGGCAGCAGATTCTTCATCAGCGAAGCCGGCTTCTTGGGCAGGATAAAGGCGGCACGTTCGTTACCTTTGGCAGCCAGTGTCTTGCAGCGCACCAGCTTATGACCGTCTGATGCCACCATCGTGATGTCCTCCGTTGTAATATCGAAATAGATACCGTTCATCACGGGACGAAGCTCGTCATCAGCCGTAGCAAACACGGCACGGTTGATACCACCCAGCAACACTTGTGCATCCATTTCCACACGTACGGCATTGTCACCCAACATGGCAGACTGCGGGAACTCGTCCGCATTCTGCCCCATCAGGCTGTATTTACCGTTCTGATACTGTACCGTGATTTCAAGGGAATCCGTATTGATTTCAAAAGTCAACGGTTGTTCGGGAATTTCCTTCAAAGCGTCCAAAAGGGTTTTGGCTGTGACGGCAAAACGGCCGTCCATATCACTTTCATTCACTTCGACCGTAGTGACCATCGTCGTTTCACTGTCGGAAACAGTTGCAGACAAGGTTCCGTCTTGCAGTTCAAAGAGGAAACAATCCAAAATAGGCAACGCATTCTTCGAATTAATCACACGGCTGATAGCCTGCAAATGACTGGAGAGCGCAGTACTCGAAACGATAAATTTCATATCTTCTGTATATTTAAGTTTTTTATTTTGCTAACGTCTTAGAAACCGTTTTTATCTTTTTCAAACTGACGGACAAAGTTAAAAAAAGAATTCCCTACGACAAAGAAATAGCAAGAAAAAACAGCCGAATATTCGTCTCATATTCCTAAAAAATTGTAACTTCGCCGCATCATTTAAAAAGAAAACAATGGAATTTACAGGAAAAATCATCGCTATACTCCAGCCCAGAGGCGGAGTTTCCAAGTCAGGTAACGAATGGAAATCACAAGAATATGTGATTGAAGACCATGGCCAATATCCGCGCAAAATGTGTTTTGACGTATTTGGAGCGGACAAAATCGAACAGTTCAATATTCAGATGGGCGAAGAGCTGACAGTATCTTTTGATGTAGACGCACGCCAATGGCAAGACCGTTGGTTCAACAGTATTCGCGCATGGAAGGTAGAACGCGTAAGCACTGCCGCACCCGCTCCGGGCGCTCCCGTTCCACCGCCGGCTCCCACTGCCGCACCGGAATTCCTCGCAGGGGATGCAAAGGATGACCTGCCGTTCTAAGAATATGTTATAATTCACCACAGATTGCACAGATTAACACAGTTTATTCTAGAATTTTGATAATCAAGATTTTTTAGCTGTTTTAATCTGTGCAATCTGTGGTGAGTGTGTATTTTGACTTTCCTCGTGCTTATTTTCCCTCAGCACTCTACAGAATGACCGATTAATCACCCTTTATAAAGCAATACGATATTCGGATAAACCACCCCTTCTGTACAAGTGAATTGTACTGCAAGCATGAAATGACGGAAGAAGTTGGATTGACGGAAGAAGAAGTTCGGTATCAGACGCACATACGTTTCAGGCTGGCTCAGCATCATCTCCATATCCACCATCATCACAAAATTATATATGGGTGAAAGACTGCCTATGCCCTCTTCGTACACCGGTGTTCCGTCTAACACATCTCCACTCTCCACCGCCTCAATATAGGCCGAAAGGCTCAGTGCATCGGGAGCCAGCAACAGACTACCCCGATAGAAACAGGCAAAGGTATAAAGGGCAGACTCCGTGATGCCCGTCAGTTGGGTGAGCAGCGTGTTACGGGGCAACACATATTTAGGGAACTTCCTTGCTTTGGGATACAACGAATTATTTGAAACCACCTTCGGCATAAGCGGAGCATCCTCTTCCTTGGGGGTACTGTAAAGCAGAGACTGCAAGCGGCGTTCCGCTGCCAGTTCATCCTTGAGAGGGATACACATCACGGCGCAAGGCAGCTTGTCCAACGTGTCTTTAGACTGGAACAAGCAAGACATCACGCTCTCGCCCGCATGCTCATTCAAGTAAGCAATCCACTCCTCGTCGCGCTGCTTGATATAGTCTGAATAGGTGGCCTTGGCATACTCCTGACTGGCAGTAAAGCCAAACCAGGAATTTCTGTCAGACATTGCCCAGCGATCGTAAAAAAAAGTGGAAGACGGAAGCAGAGCCCCGGAAAATCCGTCCTCTACCGGCTGCTGCACCCGCAAGGCATTGATAAACGTCTGTGTGGAATCCGACCCATGGCTGATGCCGGAGCAATAAATGGCATCTTCATTGAACTTCATGTCAAACTCCGCCCAACTGCCCAGCTGCGTCTGCGAACGGATACCGTCCGTAGGCTTCCCCATATCCACTCCTTTCATACGCACATAGACCGTGGCAGCCACGTTACTCTGCTTGCCCGCGTACATAGTGCGGAAAGAAGGGAGGTTCATCAGGGACTTTTTGCTGCGCCGCGCATCAATCACATGTTCTATCAAACGCTTCTGGAAACTTACAACCAGAAAATCGGGAGTGAAGTAGGCAGCCAGAAAACGACCGTCTGCCATGGGATAGATACGTATCTCCTCTCCCTTGTAATCGAAATACTTGGAAGGAAACGAACTGGAGCAGTACTTCTCCACAAAAGACTCCACCAACTCATAATCACCCGAACCCAAACTGCAATACAATACTTGGTTCATCGGTGTATCCGGCTCGTGAAAGCTAATCAGCATCTTGTTCATCTGTTTACTCAGTCCATGCGGAGTATCCTCCACCAAAGTATACAAATATTTCTTCAAGTAAACAAAAAGCTCCGATACGTATAGAAAATGATTGTCTTTGCTGCAATTCAGTTCATTGATATCCTCCACGAGGTCTGCCATACGGTCAGTTTCGAGTATGGCTGTGGCATCTTGCGGCACCAAAGTATAAAGATTGAAATCCTGCCGGTTCTCCACCGAATTCAACCGCAGGAAGGAATACACGCCAAAACCGGTACATAGCAGCACTATGGACACAACGACAGCTATCTGTATGAGGAGTCGGAGTTTCATGGCATTTATTCATCAACTTTTGGCAAAAATAGCATTTTCTACTAATAAAACAAAACAAATGTTTCAAAAAGTTTAGAAATCTATTTCAAGTCCATCGTAGGCAAAGTGTACATGGGGTGGCAACAGCTTTTCGATGTCGGCATGAAGCCCTGCATGATGGCTCATATGGATAAAATAGGTCTCTTTGGCACCAATACGTCCGGCAGCCTCCAACGCCTCCGAAATACTCTGGTGCGTAGGATGCGGCTTTGGCCGTAAAGCATTCATTACCAAAACGTCCAAGCCCTTCAATTGTTCATAAGATTCTTCAGGCATCATGTGCATATCCGTAATATATCCCAGCCGGCCGCCAATGCGGTAGCCCAGGATGGGAAGCCTACCGTGCATCACCCGTAAAGGCAGCACCTCCGTCCGGTTGATGTGGAACGCCTGCCCCGCCTCCACTTCCTGCAGATAGATACGCGGAACTCCCGGATATACTTTATCGACAAAGCAGTAAGGCATCCTTGCCCGCAGATGGGCAGCAGTGTAGGCATCGGAATAGATAGGGATATCGGCAAAACGGCCGAACGGGCGCAAATCATCCAGACCGCCCACATGGTCATAGTGTTCGTGTGTCACCAGTACGCCGTCTATCTTCTCAAAAGAAGAGGCGCGCAGCATCTGTTCCCTAAAGTCAGGGCCACAATCTATCAATATCACCGCATCATCCGTATGCAGCAGGGATGACGCACGCAAGCGGTTGTCCCGCGGGTCAGTGGAAGTGCAGACCGGACAAGTACAGCCTATCTCAGGCACTCCGGTCGAAGTTCCGCTTCCTAGTATTCTGAGTTTTCCCATTGACTAAATCAAATAAATTTCTAAAATCAGGTTATATACAACGATGTTTGGGTGCGTCAAAACTCTCTTACTATTTTATCAAACAAACTTCCGGGTGAATGTCAATGCCGAATTTCTCGCGGACAGAAGCCCGCACGGCATCCGAAAGAGCAACAATATCCGCTCCCGTGGCACCACCCGAGTTCACCAGTACCAACGCCTGCCGGCCGTGCACCGCAGCAGGCCCCAGCGCCTTCCCTTTCCAGCCACACCGGTCTATCATCCAGGCAGCCGGTATCTTTACCCGGCCGGCATCCACATCATAGTGGGGCATATCCGGATATTCCCGTTGCAAAGACTCGAACTGCCGACGCGGCACGATGGGGTTCATAAAAAAACTACCCGCATTGCCCAGCACCTTCGGGTCGGGCAACTTGCTTTGACGGATGTCTATAATCACGCGGCGCAAAGTTTCCAGATTCAGCACCGGATATTTCTCCAGCTCCTGCCGGATAGTACCGTAATCCAATGTATAATGTTCCCGTTTACCCAGGCAGAAGTTCACGTAAGTCACAAACACGGTCTTCATCTCCGGTTGCTTAAACAAGCTCTTTCTGTAGGAGTAGCCGCATTCGTCCACCCCGTAGATACGCTTCTCCCTTGCCATGTTTATGGTTTCCACGGATGTTATCAGGTCCTTTACTTCCACACCATAGGCACCGATATTCTGTACTGCGCTCGCCCCCACCTCACCCGGTATCAGCGAAAGGTTCTCGGCACCATACCAATGCCGCTCCACACAGTAGGCCACAAAATCGTCCCATACCACACCGGCGCCCACACGCACCGACACGTGCTCCTCATCCTCTGACGTCACCTCCAGGCCACCGATACGTGAATGCAGTACCGTGCCTTCATAATCCTTAATAAAGAGTAGGTTGCTCCCTCCACCGATATGCAGCCAGGGCGCAACGACCTGTCCTGCTGCAATCAGCTCCTGCAGTTCATCCTCCGAACCGTATTCCAGAAATCTTGCAGCAGTAACGTCAATTCCAAATGTATTGGGTATCTTCCTCAAACCTTTCCTCCTTTATTTTAAATGCTCGTGTCTTCATATTTGTACAGCTCCCATCCCTTACTGCGTTTGCGGAAATAGAAGATATTGGAGTATCCGTTGCCTATGCCATTTACCTTCAGTATTTTGGTATCCGACAAGTCCTCATTCTTCTGTCCGTAATTGATATTAGACAATCTGTCGGTAGGCATTACCGGACGAAAGGCATACCACTGGTCCACATCCAAAGTAGTTTCCAGAATAGAAAACTCGTCATCAGGGTCTATGGTGATGAATTGTAGCGGATGGCTGATATGCTTGCTCTGATAGACACTGTCCGTCACAAAACGGGTATAGAATTCCACGAAGTCCTCATTTTCGCCTTTCTCCATCTCGCGCAGGTTGATGGCTTCGAGCATCCACATTCCCCGCTTCTTCTCAAAATAATAACGCTTCATCATACGCGTTTTCAAGAAAATCCACTCCACTTGTACCGATGTCAGCGTAGTATCGCCCACCATGTCCATATCCTCTTCCTTATCAAAAAGCAAGGTGTAATAGTTCTGCTTGGTAAACAGATAATCGTGCTTCCAGAAGTCCGCCTCTATCTTCAGCGGAGTGTCACGGTCATAATAGGGCAAAGGAAATACCGTCCTCTGCCTTTGCAGGGCATCATCCGAAGCATAATTGAAGATAAAATCATCAAACAGCTCGTCTGCCTCCATCGGCTTCGGTTCTTCCTTCACTTCTGCTTCCAGCAGCGTATCGGCCTTGTGACCGGCCGAATCCACCATTTCCGTAATGGTAGCAAAGGGATCCATTTTCGCCTTTTTGTTTCCGCACGAAATCAAAAAGGTGAACAACAAAAATCCCAATAAAAGTTTTTTCATTCTTTACGGACCGCTTACGGTCACTTGTTTAATTTAGCTCTTAATTTCTCAAGCATGTCTACGGTCATGGACTCCAGGTCGTACTGCGGCATCCAGTCCCATTCCTCGCGTGCACAAGAGTCATCCAGAGAGTCGGGCCAGCTGTCGGCAATGGCCTGCTTCAGCGGATCAATCTCGTATGCCATCTCAAAATCAGGCATATGCTTCTTAATTTCCTGATAAATCTGTTCCGGGTCAAAACTCATGGAGGCGATGTTGAAAGCGTTGCGGTGCTTCAGCCTTGCCGGTGCCGCTTCCATCAGCGAGATGGCCGCGTTCAGTGCGTCGGGCATATACATCATATCCATATACGTGCCGGCCTTCACCGGACATACGAATTTTTCTCCCTTCACGGCAGAGTAGAAAATATCCACCGCATAGTCCGTAGTGCCGCCACCCGGAGGGGTCACGTTCGAAATGATTCCCGGAAAACGTACCGAGCGTGTATCCACACCATATTTTGTATAGTAATAGTCACTCAACAATTCAGTCGTCACTTTTGTCACCCCATACATGGTACGCGGACGCTGGATAGTGTCCTGCGGTGTCTTCACATGAGGCGTAGCTTCGCCGAACGAACCGATGGAACTCGGAGTAAACACGGCACAATTGTACTCACGTGCCACTTCCAGTACATTCCACAACCCGTCGATACCGATTTTCCAAGCCATGGCCGGACGGCTTTCGGCAACTACCGAGAGCAAGGCAGCCAGGTTGTAGATAGTATCAATCTTGAACTGACGTGCCACCACCTCGATGGACTGACGGTCTGTCACGTCGGCAATGGCCGAAGGGCCGGATGCTTTCAATTCTCCCTTGGGCATAGCACTCGGAATGTATCCTGCCACAACATGGTCATCGCCATAACGTTTGCGCAACTCCAGCGTGAGTTCCGACCCAATCTGTCCGGTAGCTCCAATTACCAAAATATTCTTCATACGAGTTATTTATAAGGTTTCGTTATTATATATGGTGCAAATATACATACTTTTTTTTCATATTTCTGCCATATTGATATTGTTTATTCCAAGAAAAATGATGTTCTTTGTGGGAAATGTAATGACAACGTATTACCTAAAAAATAAAATGCTATGTACGGTAAAATGAAAGACCATCTCAGCAAGACACTTGCTGAAATAAAAGAAGCCGGACTCTACAAGGAAGAGCGACTGATTGAGAGTGCACAACAAGCTGCCATCAGCGTAAAAGGCAAAGAGGTGCTGAACTTCTGTGCCAACAATTACCTGGGACTGTCCAACCACCCGCGGCTGATTGCCGCCGCCCAGCAGATTATGGAACGCCGCGGATACGGCATGTCGTCCGTACGCTTCATCTGCGGAACGCAGGACATCCACAAGGAGCTGGAAGCAGCCATCTCCGACTACTTCAAGACTGAAGACACCATTCTCTACGCCGCTTGTTTCGACGCCAATGGCGGTGTGTTCGAGCCCCTCTTCACCGAGGAAGACGCCATCATCTCGGACTCCCTAAACCATGCTTCCATCATTGACGGCGTACGCCTCTGCAAAGCCAAACGCTATCGCTACGCCAATGCCGACATGGCCGACCTGGAAAGATGCCTGCAGGAAGCCCAGGCACAGCGTTTCCGTATCGTAGTTACGGACGGGGTATTCTCCATGGACGGCAACGTTGCCCCGATGGACTGCATTTGCGACCTTGCCGAGAAATACGACGCGCTGGTCATGGTGGACGAATCACACTCCGCCGGCGTGGTAGGCCCTACGGGACACGGCGTAAGCGAACAATACGGCACCTACGGACGCGTAGACATCTATACCGGAACTTTGGGCAAAGCCTTTGGCGGCGCTTTGGGAGGATTCACTACCGGACGCAAGGAAATCATCGACCTGCTACGCCAACGCAGCCGTCCGTACCTCTTCTCCAACTCATTGGCTCCGGGCATCATCGGCGCCAGCCTCGAGGTATTCAAGATGCTCAAAGAGAGCAATGCCCTGCATGACAAACTGCTGGAAAACGTGAACTACTTCCGCGACAAGATGACCGCCGCCGGTTTCGACATCAAGCCGACACAAAGCGCCATCTGCGCCGTCATGCTGTATGATGCCAAACTCTCCCAGATTTATGCCACCCGCATGCAGGAAGAAGGCATCTACGTCACCGGCTTCTACTACCCCGTAGTGCCCAAAGACCAGGCACGCATCCGCGTACAAATCTCTGCCGGACACGAAAAGGAGCATCTGGACAAATGTATCGCTGCATTTATTAAGGTGGGGAAAGAGCTGGGAGTGCTGAAATGAGTGATGAGTTATAAGTTATTTGCTTGTGCTTTCCCTTGCGGATATAAGCCCTTCATCAACAAATAACTCACAACTTATAACTCATAACTAAAAAAAATCCCGCGACTAAAATTAGCCGCGGGATTTTTTTTAGTTTCTCTCTTATCTACGTTCTCCCAGTTTTGAGTCAACGAAGAAGATTCCGGCATCACCGGCTTTCTTTATCATATCTACAATGCCGTCGGCAGTAGCTTCTTCTTCTACCTGCTCGCGCACGAATCCCCAAAGGAAGTCTTGTGTAGCCTTATCTTTTTCGGCAGAGGCAACATCTACCAATTCATCAATCATTTTGGAAACACGGCGTTCGTGCTGGGCTACCTGCTCGAACACTTCCAGTGGAGTACCGAAGTCATTGGGAACAACATCAATCTTGTCCAGTTTGGCCTTACCGCCACGCTTGATGATATAAGAAGCCATTTCACAAGCATGAGCTTTTTCTTCAGAAGCCTGCTTCTTCAACCAGGAAGCCATGCCGTTATAACCTTCTTTCTCCATATAGAAAGACATTGCCAGATAAAGGTTGGAAGACCACATCTCAGCCGTAATCTGCTCATTAATTGCATTCTGTAATTTTTCTGTAATCATAATCGTATTTATTTAAATTGAAATCATTACAAAAGTAACAAGAAACCTTAAAAGTTGTTCACGCAATAACATTTTTTATATAAAAACAGAAGCCTTGGTATAATAAATGCTTCGCCATTCATGCAACGCATCTCCAGCCTCTCTATACCAGCTCGTCCGACGTATATCCTTGAGGCAGCTCACGGCAGTTATAGCCCGAAGCCATAATTTCGCCATAAGCCCCTGCCGAACGGAGGGCGATAAGGTCGCCACGCTTCACCCCATTCAAATCAATAGCCTTACCGAATACATCAGAAGACTCACAGATGGGCCCTACGACATCATAAGCCTGAACCGGCGCATCCGAAGTGATATTCTCTATCTTATGGAACGCTTGGTAGAGTGCCGGACGAATCAAATCCGTCATGCCGGCATCCAGAATGGCAAACTGCTTGTTGGTGCCCTGCTTCACATAAAGCACCTGCGAAATCAATGAACCGCATTGTCCCACTACCGCACGTCCCAGCTCGAAGTGGAGCGTCTGGTGGGGACGGAGTTTCAGATGGCTGTTGTAAGTCTCGAAGTAGCTTTTGAAGTCGGGTATCGGCTGACGATTGGGGTGACCGTAGTCAATGCCGAGTCCGCCCCCCACATTGACGTGCTCGATGCGGATATGGCGAGCTTCCAGCTTATCCTGCAATTCGTTGACGCGGTTACACAAAGCCACGAAATCGCCCATATCCAATATTTGGGAACCGATGTGGAAATGCAGTCCGATGAATCTCAGGTTCTTCATATTCTGCGCAATGTCTATCACATGGTCCATATCCTGCATGCTGATACCAAACTTGTTTTCGGCCAGCCCAGTGGTAATATTGGCATGGGTATGGGCACCTACATTGGGATTGATACGGAAAGCCACATTGGCCACCTTACCTTTAGCGGCAGCCAGCTCGTTGATAATCTCCAGCTCGGGGACAGACTCCACATTAAAGCAGAAAATGTCATAATCCAGCCCCAGATTGATTTCCCAATCAGCCTTGCCCACCCCTGCAAAAACAATCTTGCCAGTGGGAAAACCTGCCTTGATGGCTGCACGGATTTCACCGCCACTTACACAGTCGGCACCCAAGCCGTTCTCGCGGATAATGGCAAGCACCTTGGGATTGGCATTGGCCTTCACAGCATAATGCACCGAATAGTTGCCATATCGGGCAGCTTCCGTACGGATGCACGAAAGTGTGTCGCGCAAGACCTTTGTGTCGTAGTAATAGAAGGGAGTACGCAATTCGCGGAATTTATGGATAGGGAATGTTCCTTTCATATAATAATCGTAATCTTTGTTTAGTTTAAAAAAAGGAAGATGAAAGAGGTGTCTACAAATAATTTTTCAGACGCAGATGACGCAGATTACACAAATAGGAAGCAAAAAGAATCTGCGTCATCTGTGTAATCTGCGTCTGAAAAATATCAAGAGTTATTCCTCATTGAACAGCGCATCACTGAGTGACTGCAACGCAGCCTTCTTGTCGCACTCGCGGATGAGGAAAGAAATATTATAGTTGCTACCACCGAAAGAAATCATACGTACCGGTATGTCGCGCATGGCATCCAATGCCTTGGCTTCGAAACCGACGTTTTCCCATTCGAGGTCGCCCACCACGCAGATGATGCACATGTCCTTGTCCACCGTCACTGTGCCATACTTCTTCAAGTCATCCAGAATTTCATTGAGATGCTTCACATTATCGATAGATACGGACACACCCACTTCTGAAGTACAAATCATATCGATGGAAGTCTGGTAGCTCTCGAATATCTCGAAAACCTTACGCAAGAATCCGTGAGCAAGCAACATGCGGCTGGATTTTATCTTGATGGCCGTAATGTTGTCCTTGGCAGCCACCGCCTTAATCTTACCCTTCTCCGTATCATTGGAAATCAGCGTACCCGGAGCAGTGGGGTCCATCGTATTGAGCAGACGGACGGGGATATTGGCATACTTGGCAGGCTGGATGCAGGTAGGGTGCAGAATCTTGGCACCGAAGTATGCCAGCTCGGCGGCCTCTTCGAAATGCAGATGACGCACCGGCGCAGTCTTGTCCACAATACGGGGGTCGTTGTTGTGCATGCCGTCGATATCCGTCCAAATCTGGATTTCGGAAGCGTTGATGGCAGCACCAATCAGCGAAGCCGTATAGTCGCTTCCGCCACGCTGCAGATTGTCTATCTCGCCGTAGGCGTTGCGGCAGATGTACCCCTGAGTGATATAAATCTCAGCATCCGGATGCAGTTCCAGCTGAACCTGGAGCTTGTCCTTGATATAGACCGGATCGGGCTCGGCATTCTTGTCCGTACGCATGTATTCTAAAGCCGGAAGCAACACAGACTTCACGCCGCATTCCTGCAGATAGTAGTTCATCATGGCGGTGGAAATCAACTCGCCCTGAGCCAACACCACTTTCTCCTCAAACAGAGTGAAGAGGTCTTTGGTATAAGAACGGATATAGTCAAAATGTGATTTGATGAGTTCCAGGCCTCTCTGTTTATACTCCGGAGTAGCAAAGAGTTCATCAATGTGCTGGCGATATTTACTTTCCAGCTTGTTGATAATCTCGTTGGCACCTTCCGGATTCTTCTTGTACAGATAGTCCGAAATCTCAACCAATGTGTTTGTGGTACCCGACATGGCAGAGAGAACCACAATCTTACGTTCACCATCGGTAATCAATTTGGCCACTTCCTTCATTCGCTGAGCCGAACCTACTGAAGTACCTCCAAACTTTAAAACTTTCATTTTCGTTCCTGTATTAATTAGTTTATAGTTACAAGCTACGAGCTACAAGTAGGCAGCTGCGGAGCTTTATCGTTAATTTCTGTTCTTTATAAGAATCAGTAGTTAGAGATAACTACTTAACTACTAATCATTGGTTATTGCAGGGGCGTATTCTACTGTAACATCAGTCATCAGATGGTCTGCGCACCGGTACACCTTGCCGGGAAACTCTCGCAGCAGCTGCAGGTTGTGCGTGGTCATCACCACCAGTGCGCCGGCTTCACTGATGCCGTGCAGAAGTTCTGCAATGGCATGTCCGGTTTCCGAATCCAGGTTTCCGGTAGGCTCATCCGCAAGGATTATCTCCGGAGAGTTGAGCACTGCACGCGCAATCACAATGCGCTGTTGCTCACCACCCGACAGTTCATTAGGCAGCTTATATCCTTTGTTGCTCATCCCCACCAGGTTCAACACCTCTTCTATTTTGTCCTTAATCTCCCCTTTGCTCTTCCAACCGGTAGCACGGAGAACAAATTCAAGGTTATCGTACACCGTACGGTCTGTCAGCAACTGGAAGTCCTGGAATACGATTCCCAGCTTACGGCGCAACTGCGGGATGTGCTTACGCTTAATATGGAGCATGTCATACCCCAATACTTCAGCCTCGCCCGATGCAATATCCAGTTCGCCATAGAAAGTCTTGAGCAGGCTCGTCTTGCCGGAGCCCACTTTACCTACCAGGTACACGAACTCCCCTTTGTGAAGTTCCAAATTCACATCGTTCAGTACGCACAACTCCTGCTGGTGTATCTCTACGTCCGTATATCTTATCAGCGCCTCACCCACCCCCATTTTAATTATTAATTTTTAATTACTTAATGTTTCTTCCACGTCGCACTGTGACGTTCCTCCAATTCACGCGCAAGGTCTTCAATGCGGTATCCTTTGGATGTGAGCAGCACGATGAGGTGATACAACAAATCAGCTCCTTCATAAATCAGGCGTTCGTCCGTACCGTTGCAAGCCTCAATGACGGTTTCCACAGCCTCTTCGCCTACCTTCTGTGCCATTTTGTTGATACCGGACTGGAAAAGACTGGTCGTATAGGAACCTTCGGGCATTTCATCATAACGCTTACAGATGAAATCCTGAAGAAGCTTTAGAAACATAACCGGCTGTTCGTTCTTCTCACCCCAGCAAGTATCTGTACCGGTATGGCAAACCGGGCCTACGGGATGTACCTGCACCAGTAACGTATCCCGGTCACAGTCTTCCTTCATGGAAACCACATTCAGGAAGTTGCCACTCTCCTCGCCTTTCGTCCAAAGACGGTTCTTGGTACGGCTGAAGAAAGTCACCTTTCCAGTTTCCACCGTCTTGTCATAAGCCTCCTTGTTCATGAAGCCAAGCATCAGCACCTTAGCGGTATCTGCATCTTGTATAATCGCCGGAACGAGTCCGTTCATCTTGTCAAAATCCATTCTATTTACGATTTAGCTATTTACTATTTACGATTGATATTACTTTAAGTGACTGGAGACTTATGATTTGCTTGAGTAATCCCAATCGTAAATCGTAAATCGTCCAATCGTAAACTCACCTTCATCTTCTCATCGCAATTCCTTGGGCACAAAGATACGATTTTAATTCGGGAATTTTGATTTCTCCGAAATGAAAAACACTGGCTGCCAGGGCAGCATCTGCTTTTCCCTGCAAAAAGACGTCACGAAAATGTTCTTTGGCACCTGCCCCTCCCGATGCAATGATGGGGATGGACAATCCGTCGGCAAGGCTGGAAAGCGCTTCATTGGCATAACCGGTCTTGACACCGTCGTGATTCATGCTGGTGAACAATATCTCGCCCGCACCACGTTCCTGGGCTTCTTTTGTCCACGCAAACAGTTCCTTATCCGTTTCCACACGACCACCGTTCAAGTAGCACCGCCATCCCTTCTCTGTCTGTTTGGCATCAACTGCCAGTACACAAACCTGAGAACCGAAGTTCTTCGCAATCTCGTCTATCAATCCGGGACGGCGGATAGCTGAGGAATTGATGGAGATTTTATCGGCACCTGCATTCAGTAGCCTATCCACGTCACCCAGTTCATGAATGCCTCCACCTACAGTAAAAGGAATGCTGATATTCGCAGCTATGCGTTTCACCAATTCAGTGAAAGTCTTACGGCCTTCAAAACTGGCTGTGATGTCGAGAAAAACCAGTTCGTCGGCACCCTGCTCACTATAAGCACGCGCCAGTTCTACCGGGTCGCCCGCCTGGCGGAGGTTCACGAAATTGGTACCTTTCACTGTCTGCCCATCTTTAATGTCGAGGCAAGAAATGATTCTTTTTGCTAACACGGCGGTTTGAGTTATAAGTTATGAGTTATAAGTGATTAATTTTCAATTTTCACCTTTCAACTAACAAAGTTTTCCAGTTCTTTGAAGGTGATGCGGCCTTCGTACAAAGCCTTACCGAAAATAACGGCAGGTATGCCGACAACTTCCAAATGGCGTATATCATCGGCACAGCTTACGCCTCCACTGGCTATCAGATAGAGTTCAGGATGGTGCTCCAGTATCTCCTTATACAACGCTATCGATGGTCCTTGCAGCATTCCGTCACAACTGATATCAGTACAGATAACCTTACGGACCCCCTTCTCTACATAGTCTTTCAAGAACGGAAACAGTTCGCAGCCACTCTCATCCTTCCAACCATTGACGGCTATTTTATGCTCTTTCACATCAGCGCCAAGAATAATTTTCTCGGAACCATACATTTGAAGCCATTTGCAGAACAATTCGGGATTCTTCACAGCAATGCTGCCACCGGTCACCATCTGCGCACCGTTCTCAAAAGCTATCACCAAATCTTCATCACTCTTCACCCCACCTCCAAAATCAATAATAAGAGACGTACGCACAGCTATCTGTTCCAACGTACGGTAGTTTACCACATGATGGGAAGCCGCACCGTCCAAATCGACCACATGAAGTCTGCGGATACCATGAGCCTCCAGCTCCAGGGCCACTTCCACGGGATTTTCGTTGTACACCTTCTTGCTGTCATAATCGCCTTGGGAAAGGCGTACACATTTTCCGTCAATAATGTCAATAGCGGGAATCAGTTCTATCATTTTATTTACAATTTGACGATTTACAGTTCCAGGAAATTCCGCAAAATACGCTCTCCCACACTTCCACTCTTTTCCGGATGGAACTGTGTGGCGTAGTAATTGCTTTTATGCAAAGCGGCACTGAACGGATGAATGTAATCCGTCACGGCTGCCGTACAATCATTGACTGGCACATAGAAACTATGTACGAAATAAACAAACTCTTCTTTAGTAAAGCCTTTAAAAAGTCCGCTATTCGTCCGGGCAATGGTATTCCATCCCATATGAGGTACTTTATCCTCGTGCCTCTGCGAAATGAAACGTTTCACATCAGTATCAAAAATACCCAGGCAATCCACATCCCCCTCTTCAGAGTGGCGGCACATCAACTGCATGCCCAGGCAAATGCCCAATACCGGCTGGCGTAACTCCTTTATCAGCCTATCCATACCACCGGCACGCAAAAAGTCCATAGTGGTTTCCGCCTCTCCCACACCGGGAAAGATAACCTTATCGGCAGCACGTAGCACAGCCTCATCTGCCGTAATCACTGCCTCTACTCCCAGACGCTTCAAAGCATAATCCACCGAACGGATATTGCCTGCATTATATTTGACAACTGCAACTTTCATTTTTTTAATTGAGAATTGACCATTGAAAGGTAATAATTGAAAGGTAATGACAAGTTCCCCACCATCAACTATCAATTATCAACTATCAACTAATTAAATATTACCGTTTTGTTCTTATATGCCAACACCTTGCGTTCAATATGCTTCTGAACAGCACGAGAAAGCACAATCTTTTCCAAGTCCTTACCCTTGTTCACCAAATCCTGCACAGTGTCCTTGTGTGTAATACGCACCACATCCTGCTCTATGATGGGACCGGCATCCAACTCTGTGGTAACATAGTGGCTGGTAGCTCCAATAATCTTCACTCCACGTTCAAACGCAGCATGATAGGGCTTCGCTCCCACAAATGCCGGAAGGAAAGAGTGATGAATGTTGATTATCCTATTGGGATAAGCGTTTATCATTTGCTCGGAAATGACCTGCATGTAGCGCGCCAGCACTATGAAAGTTATCTTATGCTTTGCCAGTAACTCCATTTCCTTCTTCTCTTGTTCCTCCTTTGTCTCTTTGGTAATGGGGAAAAGATGGAAAGGAATACCGAAACGCTCGGCCACGTGCTGCAAATCGGGATGATTGCTTATAATAAGAGGTATCTCCACATTCCACTCACCAGCGGTGTAACGCGCCAACAAGTCGAACAAGCAATGGGACATCTTTGAAACAAAGATAGCCATACGCGGTTTTGTATCGGAGAAATAGAGACGGAAATTCATCTCATATTTCTGTGCATACAAAGTGGCAAAATAATCCTCAATCTTTTCCTGAGGCACCAGAAAATCTTTCAATTCCCATTCAATACGCATAAAAAAGATATTCTCTACATGGTCTACATACTGATCCAGATAGATAATATTACCTTTATTCACCGTTATAAAGTCTGTTACTTCTGCCAATATGCCTGGTTTGTCAGGGCAGTGTAGCAACAGTTTGGCTGTTTTCATCATCCTAAAATGTTTTTTATCATTTTTCAAATTACAACATTCTCTTTTTGAGTTCGCAAAAATAACGATTTATTGCAAAACAACGAACTTTTCGAGCAAGAAGTTTAAAACAAGCTCCGAAATGTTTCGTTTTCTCCAGGAAAGGTTTTCATATCAAGAATAAAACAGTGCATAAACGTATTTCTAAACAGTTGTTAAATTTACTTTTCTCTTATTTTTCCAATCTTCTCAATATGAGGATATAAAGCAAATACAGCACAAAACGCTTGGAAAAAAGTTCGCCATAGCTATTGCAGATATCAAAGAAATGCCTACCTTTGCAACCGCAATCAAGAGAGATAGCAACGAAAGAATGAAATAATGGTGCGTTAGTTCAGTTGGTTAGAATACATGCCTGTCACGCATGGGGTCACGGGTTCGAGTCCCGTACGCACCGCAATAAATATTGAAAATCAATAAGTTATAAAGCAAGCACCCGATTTTACACCCAGTAATGTAAAATCGGGTGCTTTGATTTAATAGCAAAGTGGGAAATACAAATAGAAAGGACAACTTACTTGTAAGGTAAATAATCCTTTCTACTATTGAAATATTTTATTTCTTCAAATTTAGGCTTTCGTCCATTACGGATGGGGTAATAACGACTGTTAGCGGTGGATATATCAAGGTTACCAATCGTTCTAAATCGTCATTATTTAGTCGAATACACCCTTCTGTCGCTCTACTTCCGATACTTTCAGGGACATGTGTTCCATGAATTCCTATTCCTTTATGTCCGGGTACTTTTAAACGTATGAAATATTTCCCATATGCTCCCTCTATTTCTCCTTTTCCGTCATGAAAATCATGTGTCCATTTTGACGCATTTTGAATATCAACGACTTTAAATACTCCTTCTGGAGTACGCATGTCCCCTTGTTTTTGCTTATTTCCGTATGCCTTCCCTACTGCGATAGGAGCGCAAAACAATGTGTCTCCTTTGTAGTTGATTAAATTTAGCTGCATATCCTGCTTGGATATAACTATAATGTTAGCGTTTTCAATTTTAGAGATAATCTTCTGATTGTGATAACTACATGCCAGCCATGTACAGAAGCAACACGCCAGTAATAAAAATATTCTTAATATAGTCCTCATGAAAGTTTAAAATTGATAGGGACAGTGTACCTAACCCTTACGGGTACACCTTTCTGTTTACCGGGCTTCCATTTGGGCATACCATTTAAAACCCGCAGTGCTTCTTTATCTAAATATTTATCCACACTTCGTATAATACGGAAATCGGTAGTACTGCCGTCTTTATTTACTACAAATGACACAACAACTCTGCCTTGCACACCTGATTCTTGGCAGATAGTCGGATATTTTAGATTTTTGCTGATGAAGTTCATCAAACCAGCCGTTCCGCCACTGGGATATTCGGGCATTTGTTCAACAGTTTCATATATACTATTATCAGCTACATTTTCTTCTTTATCATCCCTCACATTTTCAGAAGTTACTGTAGGGGGAGCAAATTGTACTTTTATTTGCACTGAATTAGAAGTTATCAGGCTTCCATTAGCGGTAATAGTCGCAGGGGGAATAACGAATGTTCCCACCTTGTTTGCTTGCAAAATGTAAGTATAGATAATGCTTTCATCTTGCTTGTTTTGCCCTTCTATCATATAAGTTTTCTGCTGGGTCGAACGAAACGGTCCTGCCAATACTTCGAAGTCCTTTATGTAGCTAACACTTGAAAAGGGACCCGGAACAACATTTAAAAAGTGCCCCACCCATGGGTATGTTTAACCGAACAAAATTGGTATATTCATAAAAACCAATGGCGTTCATAATATGTACCACATGGAAGAAAGAGATTCCATAATTCTCGCCTATAGGCGTGACGGATTGAGCATCCGTGAGATCGCCCGTCGTAACGGCATGAGCCGCAAGACTGTACGCAAGTATCTCCGGGCTTTCGAACAAGCGGTCGGTGACAACCCCGATGCGGAAGCAATGGACACGTACCTGCAGCAGCCGGTGCGCTATGACAGCAGCAAACGTGTCCGCAGAGTGATGAACCAGCAGGTGATGGAGG
>NZ_OBMS01000029.1:0-45417 GCF_900217715.1 Bacteroides sp. AR29 | reverse complement strand
CCACTTGCGGAAATAGTAGTAAACAGTTTGCCAAGGGGCGAAGTCGGAAGGCAACATTCGCCATTGACAGCCACTTTTGCTGATATAGAATATGGCGTTCAGAATTTCTCTGAGACACTTTTTTCTAGTTCTTTCTTGTGGTTCTACAATATTTTTGATAACTTGCCACTGTTTTTCAGTTAGGTTAGTTGAATAATTGCTCATAACTATTTGTTTTGCAACCATAAAGTTACGAAAATTATTTCAATTAACCAACTGATTAACAGATAAATATAAATAATTTAATCATTTCAAAACAGCTTCTAATTCTTTTTATCAACAAACACTTAGCACGATGCAACTGCGAGGTAGACGAATGCTCTTTGATGTGGAGGATTTCGGCTATTTCCTTGTGCGATTTCTCCTCAAAGACGTATAAGTTGAATACAGTACGGCATCCATCGGGAAGTTCCGCCACGAACGCCATCAGCATTTCTTCGGAAATACGGCCTCCGGTTTCGGCAATGCCTGCTTCATCCGGAATGTCGGGCAATTGTTCCTCATTCACCACCAGTTGGCTGAAACGTTGCTGTTTCCGCAGGTAGTCTATCGCCTGCGTCACCATTACCCTTGTCACCCAGGTACTCAATGCACATTCGCCACGGAAGGTGAAGTGGGTGAAAATTTTGATGAAGCCATCGTGCAATACGTCATGGGCCGCATCGACATCGCCCGTATAGCGGTAACATACCGCCAGCATCTGCTTGGAGTAGAGGGTGTATAATTCCTTTCGGGCGGAATCCTTTCCTGCCCGGCAGCCCTCAATCAGTTCTATCTCATTTTCCAATGTCAGTGCTCGTTTTACGGACGCCTCTTCGCGTCGTTTGTTAGTTAGACGCAGCATTTTTGAAAATGCTGCTGAATTAAACATAAAAAGATGTTAAAGAACGGAGATTACTTATATTTGGCTTTCAATACTTGAATCTGCTTGGCCAGCCTTTCATCCAATTCATCAAATTCATGCCAATACAGAAAACCGGGAACCATGTTGACGTAATTGATAAATTTCTTATACTGCACAAGAAACAAGGCCTGGTCCCGAAGACTGTCGTCACCATCAAAAACATGCGCCAACTCCCTGGACATGGCAGCACTCATAAGAGCATCTGTTTTCGTTGCATAGTAATCACCGACATCCCTCTGTTTCCTGCCCAACTCAAAATAAGTCTGCAATACATCCTGCAACATACGTTTGTCCGGTATATACTGCATCAATGAAGAACCTTTCAGCACATCCAGCGCATCTGTCCTATAAGAGAATTCATCCATATTATTGAAAAGCTCGCCATACTTCCACAGAGTATCTGTCGGTATCTTGGATACATCCATATCATGTTCCCTCAACAACAGACTCATGTGTATGTCAATATCCAACAAGTGCTTTATATTACGGAGCTCCTGCCTATTATATTCCAACTCTTCCGTTACCAACTGCATCGTAGCACGCACTTCCTTTTGGCGGGCATTCTCGGTAATCCGGTCATTTCCCCAGAAAGTGACAATGATGCCCGCAGCCACAATACTGAACTGACGGAAATAATCACCTATGCGCCAGCTTTTTATCTTATGGTTCAACCTGTTAAAGCTTGTCTTTCCCATATCTTTTCATTCTAAATGATACTTTTTCTCAAGCGCTTGTATTGCCTCGTCTATACGTTTTCCCACACGTTCTACATAGTCCGGCGTAAAATAGTTCCGCGCTACCCTGACAAAGTTCCGTACCGACCTGTCCGACAAGTAAATATCCCACGCCTCATATCCTCCACGATTTATCTGGTCCGTCTGTTCGTCAGTCAATGCCAAATGGAAAGGAACCATAATTTCGTCCTTCATATCGTAATAGCCATTCATAGTCGCCCTAAATCCATCCAATACCTCATAGATTCCGGTCAACTGCAACAGTAGCTCTTTATCTGAAATCTTCTGCATCAACATGGAGTTTTTAAGTATATCCAATGCATTCTGACTATAATAAAAACTGCGGATATGCCCCATAAGAAAGCGGAACTGTATCAATGAATCTTCCGGTATCGTCCGATGCTTTAAGTCATGCTCCACCAATAAGCTGGAAAGACGTTCATCCTCTCTAAACTCTGAAACGATACTCTTATAATTTTCCCGGTTACTTTTCAGTTCATCCCTAATCAGCGACATGGTGGCTTGAATATCCTTTTTCTCGGAGTTTTGAGTAACCAACTCACTACCGACAAAAGTAATCAGTACGCCAATCACCACAATGGAAGTCTGCCGGATGTAGTCTCCCACTTGCCAATCTTTGACAGTTGTTTTTACTTTATTCCATGTTATGTTTTTCATATCTTCCTACGCTATTATCCATTACTCTGAAACACATCATCCGTTATAGCCAAACGCATCATCTATCCGTCCCCAACAGACCATCTGTTTCACCCCAATACACCATCTGTTTTTTCAGGAGTCATTACTCTGCTGGTTATCAAGAGAAAGCCTCTCATAAGTCTGCCGTAATGCAGCATTCTTTATGAGAGGCTTTCCTTATTATTCTGCAATAATGCTTTCCGCCTTTGTCAACATGCTTTAAAGCTCATGTCCAATCCTTTCACAGAGTGCGTCAAAGCTCCTACGGAAATAAAATCCACACCGCATTCGGCATAGTCGCGGAGCGTATCAAACGTGATGCCGCCGGAAGATTCCGTTTCATAGCGGCCGCCTACCATCTCTACGGCCTTCTTTGTCATTGCCGGCGTAAAGTTGTCGAACATGATACGGTCTACACCGCCCAGGTCGAGCACCTGCTGCAATTCGTCGAAGTTGCGCACTTCTATTTCTATCTTGAGGTCCTTGCCTTTTTCCTTGCAATATTCCTTCGCACGGTTGATAGCCTTGTCGATTCCTCCGGCAAAGTCCACATGGTTGTCTTTCAGCAAAATCATATCGAACAAGCCGATACGGTGGTTTACACCGCCACCGATTTTCACTGCCATTTTCTCGAGGATACGCATGCCCGGAGTAGTCTTGCGGGTATCGAGTACACGGGTATTCGTACCTTTCAGTTGCTCGGCATACCTATGTGTCATGGTGGCAATGCCACTCATGCGCTGCATGATGTTCAGCATCAGACGCTCCGTTTGCAACAAAGACTGTATCTTGCCTTCCACAATCATGGCCACATCACCCGGCTTTACGGCTGTACCGTCATTAATGAACACTTCCACCTTCATGGTAGGATCGAAACGGCGGAACACCTCCTTTGCTATCTCGATACCGGCCAGGATGCCCGGTTCTTTTATCAACAGTTTGGATTTGCCCATTGCCGTAGCAGGAATGCACGAAAGGGTTGTATGGTCTCCATCGCCTATATCTTCGGCGAAAGCCAGGTCTATCAGCCTGTCAATCAATTCTTCTTCCTTATTCATCTGTTTTATCTATCCTTATTTGATGTATGACATATTTGTTCTGTACTTTTCTGAAGAAACAATTCACCCGAAAGTTTCCATTTGCGGTCATCAAGGTACCGATGACGAAACCGGACTCATCGCGCTTCCCCTGATGGTTCACATTAAAACTGCCGACCTTGTGGTTGGAGAAGAAAGCAGCCATTGTGCCCTCTGCCGTCCGCTTATCGGCGTGGGTCGACTTATTCTGAATGATTAAATCGACCTTGTCACCCAGATACTTGTTGAGCTCCTGAGAATTTCCTTCCTTGAAGGCTCCAATCACTCCCTCGGGAACATTCTGGGCCAGCAGCACAGACGTCCAAATGAAGAGACCGGTCAACAAAAAGATTACCCGTTTTTTCATTTTCACAAGTATTTATGATAGGCAAAGGTAAGCATTTGTCTCAAAATACAATAAAAAAATGCTAAATTTGTGCGCTAATCAAAACAGAACCAGTATGAAAACTACTCTGCTCGTTGTAGGACGAACTGTAGAACAACACTTTATAACAGCCATCAACGACTATGTGCAACGTACCAAGCGTTATCTCTCATTCGAGATGGAAGTCATCCCCGAACTGAAAAACACCAAGAGTCTCTCCATGGAAGTGCAGAAGGAAAAGGAAGGGGAACTGATATTGAAAGCTCTCCAGCCGGGAGATGTGGTCGTACTGCTGGACGAAGGTGGAAAAGAAATGCGCTCCATAGAGTTTGCAGACTATATGAAGCGCAAGATGAATACCGTGAACAAACGGCTGGTATTTATTATCGGAGGCCCTTACGGATTCTCCCCCAAAGTGTACGAAGCGGCACACGAGAAGATGTCCCTCTCACGCATGACCTTTTCCCATCAGATGGTGCGCCTCATCTTTGTGGAGCAACTCTACCGGGCGATGACCATACTGAACGGGGGGCCGTATCATCATGAATGATGAATTTCAGCTCCGCGACACCTGGAATCCCTTATCCGAGAGTGACATTTCTACGAACCTGGCTCTCGGATTCGGTACATTCAGCGTCAAGGTCTCACGGATGCGCAGGGCTGCCTGCGCATCCTTAGCCACCATATACAGATAACCTCCCCCACCGGCTCCCGGCAGTTTATATCCTAAGGTATAGTCTTTTATCTGACAGATGATGTCCTCTACGGCAGGAGGATTTGTTCCACTGTCCAGTGCCTTCTTCTGCATCCATGTCTTGCCTACCAGTGTTCCGAAACTCTTGAAGTCATTCCGTTGAATGGCTTCGGCCATATCCAAGGCATGTGCTTTCATCTCTTCTAATAACCCCAGGTGCAGGGAAGAGTTGAGGAACATGGAGCGTACTATTTCTGCAAGGATGCCCTTGGCTGTACGCGTAATGCCCGTATAATACAGCAGATGGCAATCGCGGTATTCCGGATGGGTAAACAAATGCTCGGGCAACCAGCGTACCAATGGCTGCTGGGCAAATCCAGCCTCCGTCTGCAACAGTTTGATACCTTGCAATACCCCACCGTATTGGTCTTGCCAACCGCCACCGGTCGTCAGCAACTGTTCCAGGGCAAGCGTACGGCGGCATATTTCGTTCTTATCCCACATCAGTCCGCAAAAGTCACTCAATGAACCCAAGACAGTAGAAGCCAAAATGGAGCTTGTGCCCAGACCGGAACCTGCAGGTATGGCAGAAAGCAATGTAATCTCTATACCTGTGCCGAAGGCTTCCAGTTGTTTTTCCAGCGAAGGATAAGCCGTTTCTGAAAAAGCCGGAACAAACCCGGCCAGCGCCAATGCTGCTTTGGGAATGGAAAAGGGGGAACCTATCATGCAATAGGATTGCAATTCCTCAAAAGTATTCACCACCTCCATGGCTCCCATATCAATGGAGCGCAACACGATGCGATGCTCCGCGCAAGGTTTGATGTACACTTGTAAAGGCGGCTGCCCGTTCAGTTCAATGGCAATATTCACCACACTCCCACCGGCAAACAAGGAGTAAGGCGGAGTGTCCGTCCATCCTCCCGCCATATCTATGCGTACGGGGCTACGCCCCCATACAATCTGGTCACTATACACATTTAGGCGAGGACTGCTCTTGCGTTCATACAAATCAGTCAGCAATCCTTCGCGCAACAAGTTGAATGCGGCCTGCTCATCTGCCTTGAAGTCCCTTCCGTCCAGCTTCTCAATCTGTGCACGCAGCATCCGGTTATGGATACGCTGCATCAGCGAGGCATCTGTCGGCAACACTCCCGGCTTGTCAATGCCGAATTTATGGAATTCACCGGCCACATCCATCAAGTCGAGTTGATAGAATACACTCTTTGCATGGTTGCGTGCCAGCACTTCCCAGTTTCCTTTGCAGAAGCTCTCCCGCTGTGCATACAGCAGACGCAAGTCGGCTTGTGCTGAAATTTCGTCGGCGGACAACCGACGACTTTCCAGCCAGACAGCCTTTCCTTCCGTCAAGCCCGGTTCGGAAACCATCCATCGAAGCACTGTCCCCATCTGCTCTTTATCTTCCACAACCGGGAAGATGGCAGCAGCCTGCAGGTCCTCTTTTCTGCCGGTGATGTCTTCCACCGACAATTCCCGTTCGACCAGCCATTCCAAAAACGACATTCCAAGGAACAGTGTCTTTTCATCCCGAATATCCCCCTTAAAAGTATCGTCAAAACCATAGGGGCGTACTGCCCAGCGCTGGTCGGCAAGCGGAACTATATCAATGCAGATACCGTCTGGAATGGTCAGCCTCCAGTCATTCTTGGGAACACCCGTGATAATCTGCCGTGCCCCCAGCCGCCAAGAAGCCCCAACAAAGCTATTTTCAATCCAAAGACTGTCGTTCTTCGGAGTAAGGGGGAGATGCACTTCTGCATTCTGCACAAAGATGGCCGGATTGGGCTTCAACTTCCGGTGCATAATCTGGCGCTGGTCGTAGACCTTATTCTGTAAGGTGACGGTTGAAGACAACAGTTCGCGGCTTGTTCCATAATGGTAGAATTCGCCTCCGGGCAAAGGCAATATGGCGACGGAGAGGCTATTCAGCTCTTCATCCTCAATACGGGGATGATTTCCTAAGGACAAGCCAAAGTCAGCATACAAGTCATAGTATTTCAAGTCGGAATATGGCGTATCCACGTCCAAAGCCCCATCTGCCTTCTGCGAACGTTTCATCAGCAAGTCAACGGCCCGGTCGCTCAATAGCCAGATGCCGATATCCATTAAAAAGAGATGTGTCTTGGAGAGGTTTTCCAATTCTTCCAGAGAGGGTTTCTGAAGCATGAAATCCAAGGATTCCGGTTGATTCCGGTCCGAGATAAACACACCATGATGTGTGGCGAGCAACGGGTCTACCCACAGTCCATAGCACACCACATCTGCATCGGGAATCTCTTGAAGCGGCTTTTCCGCACGGATATATACGTCACCACTGGCAATCAGCGTACGCAGTCTTTCGGGAGCCCGCTCCATTATCTTTTCGTAAAGTGGGAGTTGAAGGGATAATAAATTCTGTCCCAGTTTTTGTCCACGCGCCCAGCGAAACACCGGAATCGGGGTCAATATCTTGCCCGACGGTGCATATCCCGGTAAACGACGGCTTTGTCCTCCGGCATGCAGCAGAATACGCTTCTCTGCTGGAAGGCTTTTCTCTGTTGGAATGCACTTTTCTGTTGGAATACGCTCCTCCGCCAAATACTTCCTATCCCGTTCCTTCTGCCATTCTCTCAAGAGCCAGGTAGTTCCCCCACCCGAGCCAAGTTTCATTCCCACCGGGTCGGAAGTACAAAACCATTCCGTACGGTCCACATTTTCCAGTTCATAGAATGCCGACACCAGATTAGGCGGCAAAGACAATAATTTCTGCATATCAATCGCTGTATTGCTTACTATTTGACAGCAAAGTAAAATAATATTAGGCAATTGACATAGAAAGTTTCAATTTATTTCTTTGGTATCAAGCTTGTGTTCCTTTACGGAAATACGACTGAGTATATAGGCGATTCATAAAGAATGGCTTTTCCAATCAAGTTCATTTTTAAAACAGAGAAAAGAATTGATTAAGAGTTAAGAAATTGTCGAAAGAGACATTATTAAAGATTCTTAGTAAATTTCTCAGTAATAAAAGATAGAAATACACACGAACAGATACAAACAATTTATAGCATGCAATACACGATACTAACAACATGTCGTGCAAGAAGTTAATAACGTGTCCTACAAAAAACAAATATCGTGTCCGCAGGATATTAACTTCCTGCAAACACGATATTAATTCGCTTTTACACAAAACTATACGAGGCTAACTACCTGCTGCAACAACTCCGACAATTCGAAAGTAGCATTCTTAATATCCGAAATCCGGTTCTTGCCTTCTGTCGTAAGAGAAAAACGCATCTGACGTTTATCTTCCTTACCTATCAGACGGGTAATGAGCTTCTTTCCCTCGACAGAGCGAATGACCTTTGAAGTGTTGGAGGCAGACAAACCCAGTGCCTCGGCTATCTCACTGGAGGTAAGCTTAGGAGTATTGAGCAGCGTGCACAACAGCATTCCTTCATTCAGCGATAAATCATACATCTGCGTAAACTGCACCTCGAACTCGGCAATAGCCCGATAAACATCACGGATTTTACATAAAGTCTCCATATCTTGTCCTCCTATATAAATAAGTTCACATTTGCCTTGTCCGCACGTTCCATATAGGTAGCCACGCCGCCGATGGTTACTTCATCCAGAAGTTCTTCGTGCTGGATGCCCATCATATCCATAGACATCTGGCAAGCAATGAATTCCACTCCCTGCGCCAATGCCTGCGAGCGCAACGACTCCAAAGAATCCACTCCCTTGCGCTTCATCAAGAAGCGCATCATGCGGCTGCCCATGCCAAACATATTCATCTGCGACAACTTCAGTTTCAAAGAGCTGGACGGCAGCATCATGCCGAACATCTTGCCGAAGAAGTCCTTCTGCACACTGGGTTTCTGCACTTTCTTCAAGACGTTCAGTCCCCAGAAGGTGAAGAAAATGGTTACTTTCTGTCCCGTTGCCGCTGCTCCGTTTGCCAATACGAAGGTTGCCAGCGCTTTGTCCAGGTCGTCACTGAACAGAATCAGCGTCTTTCCCCTACCCCTGGCTGCGGAAACATTGGAAGCAGATGTACAAGCCGGAGCACCTTTCTCGATGACTACCGTATAGCGTCCTTTCTCGTCATGCTTCTCTATCAATTTATTTCCCGTCGTATCACACCAGGCAGAAGCATCGCGTGCAAAACCGGCATCGGTTGCCACAATCTCCACACGCTCGCCCACAGCAATGCTATCCATCGCCTTTTTCACCTGCATGATAGGTCCCGGACATTGCAAACCGCAAGCATTTATCTTCAACGTTTCCTTCTTGGACACTGATGCATCCGCAGGAACATCATCAGTAGCAGCCTCTACCGAAGAAGAAGAGCCGCCGCCTGCCGGAGCAGATGGAAACGGCAGAGGTGCTGTTGCCGTGGAGTAGGTCTTATAACCACCTATCAGATTGCGCACATTGCGATAGCCGCGCCCCATCAAGATGCGCAGGGACAGATAACCGCGCAGACCCACAGCACAGAAAAGCACTACCGGCTTGTCTGTAGGTATCTCTGCCAAATGTTCGCGCATTTCGTCCAACGGAATATTGACGGCTCCCGGAATGGTGCCGAAAGAGAATTCCTCGGGCGTACGGGTATCTATCAGCATCACTTTATCCTTCTCTTCTACCAGCTCGCGCCAAGAGATGACAGGCATAGCACCGCTGATAATGTTCGATGCTACATAGCCGCCAATAGCGATGGGGTCTTTGGCCGAGGAGAAAGGAGGCGCATACGTGTGCTCCGTCTCCATCAAATCGTAGACTGTGCCACCCCGCTTGATGAGTCCGGCTATCTGGTCGATTCGCTTGTCCACTCCCTCGTAACCGATACATTGCGCACCATAGAGTTTACCGGTTTTGGGATGGAAAGTCAGTTTCAAGGTCAAAGGCAGGGCATCCGGATAGTAACCGGCATGAGATGCCGAGTGAGTCACCGAGCTTTGATATTCCATGCCCCACTGCTTCAAGCGTTTGGCTGCAAGGCCCGTAGAGGCTACCGTCATGTCGAATACTTTGGCAATGGAGGTGCCGATAGCTCCTTCGTAGGAAACAGTATTGCCAAACACCATATTATCAGCAACGATACGTCCCTGGCGGTTGGCAGGATTTGCCAGATAATTGAGCCAGGGCTTTCCGGTCAGCGGATGAGGATATTCGATGGCATCGCCCACGGCATAGATGTCTTTTTCGGAAGTCTCCAAGTGTTCGTCTACCCAGATACCGCCCATCTCGCCCAGTTTCAAGCCGGCTTGTTGCGCCAATGCAGTGGCAGGACGCACACCGATGGAGAGTAACACCATATCGGCAGGAATGGCCTTTCCGCTTTTCAGGAATACGGTGATTCCGTTGTCCGTACGCTTGAAGTGGGTTACGCCTTCTTCCAGATAGAGGGAGACACCTTTCTGCAACAGATGCTGATGAATAGGTGCCGCCATAGAGAAGTCGATAGGCGCCATCACCTGATTACCCATTTCGACTACAGACACATGAACACCGGCATGATGCAGGTTCTCCGCCATTTCCAATCCGATGAAACCGGCACCTACCACCACGGCGCGTTTCACCTGCTTGTCCGAGATATAAGCCTTGATATGGTCGGTATCTTCTACATTGCGCAACGTGAAGATGCCTTCGGAATTAATGCCTTCCAAGGGGGGCTTCACGGGGTTAGCACCGGGAGAAAGCAAAAGTTTGTCATAGCTTTCATCGTACTCCTTGCCTTCCGCATTGCGTATGGTAACGGTCTTGTTTTTGGGATGGATGGCGATTACTTCATTCTGCACACGCACATCAATGCGGAAGCGCTTGCCGAAAGATTCGGGTGTCTGTACCAACAGCTTCTCGCGCTCTGCTATCACTCCACCTATATAATAAGGTAAACCACAATTAGCATACGAGATGTAAGGGCCTTTCTCCAATAAAAGGATTTCAGCCATTTCGTCCACTCTTCTCAGTCGGGCGGCTGCCGTGGCTCCACCTGCTACACCGCCAATGATTACATATTTCATAATTCTTCGTTTTTTAAGTTTGACGATGCAAAGAAAATAATTATTTTCAATAAAACATAATTTCCAAAGGAAAATATTATTAAAAGACTCATTTTTAATAAGAATAGGCATAAAAAAACGGATTATTACAAGTTTTTACACCTATAATAATCCGTTCAGTATGCAAGTTTTTATAAGCTTACCAACCAAGCCGAGCAAGACCGACAGCACTATACCATGAAGTAGAACGATAAGCGGCATTAGCAGCTTGAGCAGCAGCAGAAGTGGCAGTGGAAGGTATATAATGGCTAACCCCATTTGCCCGCTTCATGGAGAACATACCAACAGACATCGAATAAATCATCGGTGTTTTTTTCCAACAGACAGAAGCTGCATCATATGCTTGCTTCCATTCATCCAAGGCAACTTCATCCACAACGAGTTTTTCCATCATTTCTACGAAATCATAATAGCCTACATAATAAGACGATCCTACTTTACGCTGATCATAATCAAAGACCGATGACCGAAGAACTTCTCTATCTGCTGTCACTCCCGACAAAGCATTTGCTGTAGCAGCAGCTAAGTTCTCAAGCTCAGAAGATTTCAGCACATCTATAGCAGTGCCCATTGTCCAATTGCTATTACTTCCTATTTTTCCAGTATAAATTTCATCATAAGCAGCAAAAGTCCCAATAGCCATTTCTACCGCTGCACCTTTCTGAAATATAAATGGAAACATTCTATCATAGGCAGCACCAGGACCTGGATTCTCAGCAGGGAAACCAATATAGTAATCGCAACAATCACGCAACTCATACGCGACTTCCACCGACTGCATAAAGCAAGCATCAAACATAATAAAATCAAAATGAGGAGCGTTCTGTAATACTAACTTCAAGTCCTCAATATTCATATAATGCCCTCCTCCAGTCTTATCATTTCCTATCCAGCGAGTAGAAGGCAATGGAGTAGGTATCCATCCTTCCCCATGCGACCAATAAATCAAACCATAACTTTCCGCTTTATATAAAGAATTCCCAAACACATCATTGAATACCTCTTGCGTCTCAGCGACTCCGCACGAATTTCTATCTTCGTATTCTTTGACTATTGTTTCAACAACAGTACCACCTTTATTTTCAATTTCAATCAAACGAGGAAATCCCGTATCTATATACACCAATAAATGCATATCAGATGTATTATCAATTGAAGCCATCCCAGCTTTCAATTCCTCCAAATCCCCATCCGTAAAGCTAGCCAATGGATTTATACTATTATCCGCTGCCATATATACCAGCACAGTACGTTTCCCATCAACCGGAGGATCAGGTATCGGGTCATCACCACGACACGCCGACATGAACAAGGGGAAAACGAAGAAAAAAAGAAGATATAGTTTTGTTTTCATACTTGAAATCTTATTCCTGCGGTTTTGCAAATGTGAAAGCCTCAGGCTTCACCACCTGCAAAACCATATTCTTACTCTTCTTATACTTACCTTTTACCTTTACAGCCTCTTTTTCCAACTTTTTCCTGTTTTCAGAGAAATAAATCATGCAAGTATAGTCCGGCTTCTTCAGATTATACTCCAGATAATTCTTGAGCTGGTAAGTGTATAAATCACGCTTGGGCAAGAATCCATTCTTATCCAGCTCTACGCTGTCCAATACCTGGATGTCTGTATAATATACGATGGAGTCATTGAAAGAAGCCGCCACACCAAAAGCATATACAGCCTTTTCCTTATCTTTCATTGTAAAAGCTGAGCACAACGCAAAAACCAAAGCTACGGCACAAAGTATACGAACGTATTTCATTGAGTTATGAGTTATAAGTTATGAATTATCAATGGGGGCAAAGATATAAAAAAAACCGCACGCCTACTAAAGACGTACGGTTTTTTAATTCCTTCTATTTGTCGGAAACTGATATTTCTTATTTATCCCAAATAAGATTTGAGCAATTTACTACGATTACTTTGTCTTAATCTTCTGATTGCTTTTTCCTTAATCTGACGCACACGCTCACGGGTCAAGCCGAATTTGTCGCCGATTTCCTCTAATGTCATTTCCTGCTGTCCGATACCGAAAAACATCTGTATGATTTCTTTTTCCCTATCGGTTAACGTAGAAAGAGCTCTATCAATTTCCCTCGCAAGAGACTCGTTCACCAAAGAGCGGTCGGCCATAGGGGAGTCGTCGTTGACCAGCACATCGAGCAAGCTGTTGTCCTCTCCTTCTACAAAAGGTGCGTCCACCGAAATGTGACGGCCGGACACCTTCAGCGTATCAGAGATTTTGTCAACAGGGATTTCCAGTTCATCGGCAAGCTCTTCAGGAGACGGACGACGTTCGTTTTCCTGCTCGAACTTGGAGAAGGCCTTGCTGATTTTATTCAGCGAGCCTACCTGGTTCAACGGAAGACGTACAATACGCGACTGCTCTGCCAAAGCCTGCAGAATGGACTGACGTATCCACCATACTGCATAACTGATGAACTTGAAACCACGTGTTTCATCGAACTTTTCGGCAGCCTTGATCAGTCCTAAATTACCCTCGTTAATCAAGTCGGGCAAACTCAAACCTTGGTTTTGGTACTGCTTGGCCACAGATACAACGAAACGCAGATTGGCACGTGTCAATTTCTCCAGTGCAACACGGTCACCCTTGCGGATGCGCTGAGCGAGCTCCACTTCCTCTTCAACAGTAATGAGGTCTTCGCGACCGATTTCCTGCAAATACTTGTCAAGAGAAGCGCTCTCTCTGTTAGTGATACTTTTTGTAATTTTAAGTTGTCTCATTCTTATAATACAGATTTGGGTTGCAAAGGTACGACAAATTATTTTGTTACAATAATTTCATCCCAACTTTTTCACCTTATTTATATCTTATCCTATATAACAAAAAGGATGCCGGTATGTATTGTACCGACACCCCCTTTTTCGCTATTGTTAGCTAATATTACAATCTTCTTACCTAACTATCCCTATTTTTTATTCTTGAGTCAAATCAACGGCATACATTGCACGTTTTCCTGACGGGAACATACCGGTGATGAACAAACCTTGCTCAGGAGACTTTCTTGCCTCTTTCATCGCCTTTTCCAAATCGTCCACCGTCTTCATCGGCACTCCGTTGGCTTTCAGAATGATGAAGCCCTTGCGGATACCTGCATCGGCCATCTTGCCATTGGTAACCCCGGTAACTTCCAGACCGTAACCCAGGTTCAACTGCTTCTTCAGCTCGGAAGATACGGGCTTGAAGGCTGCACCCAAGATTTCCATTCCGGCATCCTTCACTACCTTCGTAGTGCCTTGCTCATTCTTCAGCGTGATTTCGAATTCCTTTTCCTTCTTGTCACGAACCACTGTTACCTTCACTTTGTCGCCCGGACGGTGTTTTGCCAGCATTTCCTGCAAATCCGAGAACTTGTGAATCTTCTTGCCGTTCAATGCTATGATTACATCATTTTCCTTCAAGATGCCGGCAGCGGAACCACCTTCAACAACTTCGGCCACATAGATACCCTCTTTCACACCAAGTTCGTCGGCCTTCTTCTTCAGTTCTTCGGTCCAACGTTCGTCCATCTGCAGGTCTGTGCTCAAATCACTACCCTTGATGCCAAGGAGCGCGCGCTGCACGGTACCAAACTGTTTCAAGTCGGCTACCACCTTTGTCATAATGCTGGTAGGGATGGCAAAACCATAGCCGGAATAAGCACCCGTGGGTGAGTAAAGCATGGCATTGATACCAACTAGCTCGCCTTTGGCATTCACCAACGCACCACCACTGTTACCTTGGTTGATGGCAGCATCCGTCTGAATGAAAGACTGGATGTTTGCAGCTTGTCCGTTGGAGGCAGAAGAGCCAATGGAACGGGCTTTTGCACTGACGATACCAGCTGTTACGGTAGAGTTCAGGTTGAACGGATTACCTACTGCCAATACCCATTCTCCCACCTTCAACTGGTCGGAGTCACCAACCGGAATTGTCGGGAAGTCATCCCCTTCAATCTTAATCAATGCCAAGTCCGTGCTGGGGTCAGTACCGATGATGCGTCCTTTCAGCTCACGGTCGTCATTCAGTTTCACAGTGATTTCATCAGCACCTTCCACCACGTGATTGTTCGTCACAATATATCCGTCTTTGGAGATGATGACCCCCGAACCGAAACCTACACGCGGCTGGGTCTGTATCTGGCGCTGGCGTCCACGACCGTCTCCAAAGAAGAAGTCAAAAATATCCGGCTGTTCTTGCACCGTCTGAGTCTTGCTCAACTGAGTGGCACGTATATGCACTACAGCATGGAGCGAGCTCTCCGCTGCTTGTGTCAAATCCACAGGCTGGGCATCCGTTGCATGGAAAGCTGCCGGCAGCAGATTATTCGGGTTCTGTTGGAACAACTCGCTGAATGCGGCAGGCTTTTCCTTATTCAGCATCTTATAAGTGGTCAATCCAGCCACTCCAGAGCTCAGGAGCACGATAGCCGCAACTCCAAGGATGTTTTTTGTTGTCTGTTTCATACTATTCTTCCTATTCTTTAAATTGTTAATATTCAAGTTTCGTTTAACATTACGACGTTAAAATAACGACAAAAAACGTTCAGTTATTCCGCTTGTCACTCTTTTTTGTTCTCTTTTAACAGAGGATATTTAGGGCTTAACAGCGGTTAACGGCAAAGACTGACAAATTAGCATTTATGTACGATTGCTGACTGTTAAAGAACTGACAGATAGGGCATAAAAAGACGCATCACCCGTTGCGGCCGAAACGGATGATGCATTTGGGGTAAACAGATGATGCGTTTATACCAAACAGATGATGTGTTCGGGCTGAACGCATCATCTGTTTTTAGAGGGCAGATAGTACCTTAATAATTCAAGTAATCAATGTCCATGTGGTAGTCCCACTGCGGGAAGTAGAGGTTACCTCCCTCCCACTCCACCTCGCCACGCTGGAAGTCGACGGTCTCGCTGCGGGGATACTGCTTTTCGGGCTGTAGCGGCATGCCGTAATCAGTGTTCACAATCATGCGCCAAGAGTCTATACCACCCAGGAAGAAATATTCTTCGTCGGCATTGCGAGCAAAGGCAGGAATGCCGAATGACTGGTCGGCAGGCACCCAACCCACACCCTCAAAATAGACTTCTGCCCAATCGTGCAGATTCCATGCACGGGGATGCATCATGAAGCCGCTCTGGAAATGTGCGGGAATTCCACTGATGCGGCAAAGCGTAATGAACAGCAGGCTGACTTGGCCACAGTCTCCGTGACGGTTGTCCAACACATATTCCGGGATATTCTCAATGGTGGAATATTCGCGTGCAGAAGCCCACGGGAAGTTGTCATTCACCCAACGGAAGATACGTTTGGCTTTCAAGTAGGGGTTGGTTTCACCGGCTGTCAATTTGGCAGCAAGTTCGCGCAAGCGTGGGGAAAAGACGATATGCTTCTCACGCTCGGCAGTATATTCCTTATAAAGGGCGGTCGTCGTATCATAGGGCTGCACGTCTTCCGGCTTCAGATTATGCCATTCGCCGTTGGCGGTAAACTCAAAGGTTTCGGAGAATACGGTCGGTTCGCCTTCGACAGCACGTTTCTCCATGTACAATGTACTGTGACGGCACTCGGGCGACGAAAAGGTGTATTGCGGTTCACTGGCCGAAATGAACTCGACATCCTGCTGCCGAGCCTGGTCCTGACGGGGATAGGGCAACCAGCAACGGATGATTTTCCCGGCAGGCACGGCATTGGTATCCACGGTCAACGTGTAGGTGACGCGCATGCGCTTCGGCGCAACAATGGCCTTGCCCTCCTTCTTCACAGCAGAAATGATTTCGGGCAGGTTCTCCATATTCACTTTCTCGCTGCCACTCGGCGAAGAACCTTCCTTGGCTATCTTGATGTCATAGCAAGTGGAGTCCACACGAAACAGATTAGGTCCGGCATTACGGAAATAGCGTTTCTCTCCATCCAGCATCATGCACTCCAAAGCTTTGGAAGCTTCCCACTGGCGCATCTGCTCATCGGTCACGTCGGGAATATACTTGCGGATATAGTCCTTCACCTGGGATTCCGTCATACAGAAATCCGTAAGCAGACGTTGGTGCAGGTCGTCCTCCCAATTATAGGGCTTGCTCTCGGACTTCGTGCTGCATGCAGAAGCTATCACAAACAGAGCGACGGTATACAATAGCTTTCTCATAACTTCACCACTCCAATACCCGGCAAATCGGGCAACGTTATCTTACCTTTCACAACCTCCATACCCTTGAAACGGTCGTTCGCAATCAGCAGACTACCGTCTAAGTCGGCAAAGTCCACTGCCGGAGAGAATTGAGAGGCAGCGGTAATGGCACAAGAGGTCTCGGTCATACAGCCTACCATCACTTTCATGTCCAATGCACGTGCCAAAGTCACCATCTTCCAGGCTTCGCGCATACCGGTACACTTCATCAGCTTGATGTTGATGCCCGTAAAGGCGCCCTTCAAGCCTGCCACATCCTTCAGACGCTGAATGGACTCATCGGCAAATATGGGTAACGGGCTTTGCTGGGCGACCCATGCGATATCGTCCAATTGTTCCTTGGGCATCGGTTGCTCTATCATGACAATTCCTTTTTCGTGCAGCCAATGTATCATATCGAGCGCATGATGTTTGTCTTTCCAGCCCTGGTTGGCATCAATGGCAATCGGAAGGTCTGTCACCGAACGGATGGTCTCTATCATTTCTTTGTCGTTCTCCCGCCCCAGCTTCACTTTAAGGATATTGAACCGGTCGGCACACTCTTTCGTCTTTTCACGCACCACGTCGGCCGTATCAATGCCGATGGTGAAAGTTGTAGAGGGAGTCTTTTCCTTGTCCAAACCCCATATCTTATACCAAGGGGCTTGCAACAGTTTGCCCACAAGGTCGTGCAAGGCGATGTCCACAGCAGTTTTAGCAGCGGAATCCCCTGCCGAGAGGCTGTCTATATAAGCCAGTATATCTTCCAGCTGAAAGGGGTCTGAGAATTGGCCGATGACATCCTGCACCTTCTTCAGAAAAGCCAATACACTGTCCATCGTGCCCAGTTCGTGTTGCAGGTACGGGGGCATGGAGGCTTCACCATAACCGATAATGCCATCATATTCTATCTCGACCTGAACGTCGGGAGTGGTAGTACGCGAGTAGGTGGCCACTGTAAAGACATGGCGCAATTTCAGTTCATAGGGGAAGAAACGCAGTTTCATTTTGGGGGTTACACCTGCCCTACTGTTCACGTTGAACAAGGAAGGAGCGTCATTTCCTCCGGCAAATACATGATTGATTGCCATGCCTGAGCCGAGTGCGGCAAAAGCGGCGGTTTTCAGGAAATCTCTTCTGTTTGACATAATTGTGTGTGTATTAAATGTGCCAATATGCTAATGTGCCAATATGCCAATGGGCTGCGCTATATATATACTACGTCATGTTTGCACCGTCACGCCGAGGTCATTGGCATATTGGCACATTAGCACATTATTACATTGAATAAAATGGATTCGTTTCCGTTGTATTGAGCAACGCCTCCTTGTTTATATAAGGTAACACGCGCGTAGCGAACAACAGTCTACCGAGGTTGTATTCATCGAACAGCTCGTCGTCGGGGCTGAAGCTATTGACGCGCACATCGCCTTGCGAATGGATGAAACGCTTGTTGCCGATATACATGCCGACATGTACCACACGTTCCTTGCGTTCCGGCGTCGCCTTGCGCCCGAAGAAAATCAAATCGCCCGGCTGGAGGTTACTGAAATCAGGAGCGATATCGATATGCTCGCCCACGTATGCCTGCTGGGAAGCATCCCGCGGAATGATGATGTCGTGCATGAAAAGAACGGTGCGCATGAAGCCGCTACAATCCACCCCTTTGGAGGAAGTGCCAGCCCAAAGATAAGGGATGCCCATCATGCTATGCGCCGTGGCTATAATGCTGGCGGCATCCTGCTTCAAGGTGGCACGCCATTTCTTCTCAGGCATGGAGATGGATTTGGAGATATATCCCTGACGGCCGTCGGGATAAGCCACCTTATAAAAGGCACCTTTTGTCCCCTCCCACTTCAGGCGGTTTCCTGCAGCAACATCAGAGACGGTCTGCGATGCCTGGCTGGGCTGTGAGTAGACAAAGCCATAATGCGAAGTCACCACTATTTTCTCTGCATTGTTCCAAGCGGTCAGCTCTTCCCGCGTGACGGGATGTATGCCTACTCGGTGTACCCATGCAATGTAGTTGTCCGGTGTCTGGATACGGTACCAGCCGTCGCGCTGCAACACCCGCACCGGCATACCCATCAAGCCTTGCGTCATCATTTCTGAAGAGAAATCCGGGGCTACCCGAAGATTGCACACAGACACATTGACAATGCCATACGTCTTGCCTTCAAGTCCGGCCTCATCCGGAAGCACTTGCAGACAATCCATCACCGCATATCCTTTCTTTGCCAAACCATCCAGCAAAGCCGTCTTTGCCTCTGCCGAAGTGGTGACACCACGCAACATCACATTCTTTCCGGAGAAAGAGTAATCCACATCGAACAAAGCCACGCGCTTGTCCGGTGCAAGCTTTTGTTTCAAACTGTCAGCGAGTTGCGCCACTTCTGCAGGTATTGTACGGTCACCCACTTCCGAAGCGACAGCAAAAAGCGGGATTAACAGAAATAAAGAAAAAAGAGAGGATAACTTTTTCATTGGCCAAAAGGATTTGGGGGTTATTACTAATAGCAAAGCTACGAATTTATTCCGAAATAGATACATGTTTTTAAGATAATTAAGGGTAAAGAATGAAGAATGAAGGATTCATCCGTACTGCATCCGCACACTGCACAACAAATTCTTCATCCTTCATTCTTCATTCTTCATTAATATTCCGTATCTTTGTACCCTATAAAGCAGTTGGTCGGTCTGTCGCTTGCGCCTCGTGCGTATGAGGAAAGTCCGGGCAACACAGAGCGTCCCACTTCCTAACAGAAAGCTGTCCGTGAGGGTAGAGTAACGTAGAAGAAAATAACCGCCGTCGCCCTTGGGCTACGGTAAGGGTGAGAAGGTGGGGTAAGAGCCTACCAGTCTTGTGGCGACACAAGGGCTGTGCGTCTTGGGAGTTGTAAGGTCATGTAAACCGACGTTATGAGAGTTGCTCGCTCCATGTCGGAGGGTAGACCGCTAAAGCTTGTATGGTGACATGCGGCTCAGATAAATGACAGACACTTCTTTAATGGAGAATGGATAATGAAGAATGGATAATTCCTAATTAGGCTTTTTCAGAAACAGAAGAACAGAACCCGGCTTACAGACTGACTGCTTTTTTATTGACAATGGATAATCGAGATAATAGCATGAACAAGCGTATTGCTGCCCTTTGGAAATTCCTCACCTACGACATCTGGCGTATTACGGAAGATGAAGTCACGCGAACGACCTTTTCCGTATACAATATCATCAAGACGATTTATCTTTGCATCAACCGCTTCACCAAAGACCGGATAGTAAACAAAGCCTCGGCGCTGACTTACAGTACGTTGCTTGCCATCGTGCCTATTCTTGCCATTTTGTTTGCCATAGCCCGCGGTTTCGGATTCGATAATCTGATGGAAAGCCAGATTGTCAACGGTTTCGGCGGTCCTACGGAAACCACGGAAGTCATCCTGCAATTCGTGAATTCGTATTTGTCTCAGACCAAGAGTGGAATATTCATCGGAGTGGGTCTGATTATGTTGCTGTGGACAGTCCTGAATCTAATCAACAATATGGAAATCACCTTCAACCGCATCTGGCAGGTGAAAAAGGCGCGCAGCATGTACCGCAAAATAACGGATTACTTCTCTATGCTTCTGCTGATGCCCATTCTGCTGGTGGTGTCCGGTGGTCTTTCCATCTTCATGAGTACGATGGTGAAGAACCTCGAAGACTTTACCCTGCTGGCTCCCGTCGGCAAGTTTATGGTGCGCCTCATCCCCTTCGTGCTGACCTGGTTCATGTTTACAGCACTGTACGTCTTTATGCCGAATACAAAGGTCAAGCTGAAACACGCACTCATATCCGGTATTCTGGCAGGTACGGCACACCAGGCATTCCAATTCCTTTACATCAGCAGCCAGTTGTGGGTTTCCCGTTACAATGCCATCTATGGTAGTTTTGCCGCCCTTCCGATGTTTCTGCTATGGTTGCAGGTATCCTGGACCATCTGCCTATTCGGTGCCGAACTGACCTACGCCGGACAGAATATCCGGAACTTCAGCTTCGACAAGGATGCGCGCAATATCAGCCGGCGCTACCGCGATTTTATCTCCATCCTGATAATGTCTCTCATAGCCAAGCGCTTTGAACAAGACGTCCAGCCCTATACAGCCGAAGAGATATCCGAAGAGTGCCAGATTCCCATCCGGCTGACACACGAAACCCTTTATGAATTGCAGGAAATCAACCTCCTACATGAAGTGGTGACCGATGAAAAGAGTGAAGACATCGCTTACCAGCCTTCCATGGATATCAACAAAATGAATGTGGCCCTCCTACTGGACAAACTGGACACGCACGGCTCAGAAGATTTCAAAATTGATAAGGAAAATGAATTCAACAACCAATGGGGAGCATTGCTGAAGGCACGGGAGGAATACTACAAGAATGCAAGCAAGGTGCTGCTGAAGGATTTGTAAGCACGCGGAAGTCTTTCCGGAAACTCCGTATCTGCTTTCTTTTTGATTATTTTTTAGACGCGGATGACGCGGATTGGAATATTAAAAAAATCCGCGTCATCTGCGTCATCTGTGTCTAAAAAGTAAATCACCGATATTTCTCAGGCTCCACGGCACGAGTCATATCATAGGCACGGTCACTCTGACGGGATGCCACTAATTGCAGGAAATCGTCCATAGTGCCGTTACCTTATTTATATTGTATCATGCGGCTGATGTACTTACCAATGATATCGAACTCCAGATTCACCACACTGCCCACTTTGAAAGCATGGAAATTGGTATGCTCAAAGGTGTAAGGAATAATGGCCACCTGGAAAGTATCGTCGGTGGGATTGCACACGGTCAGGCTGACACCATTGACCGTTACCGAGCCTTTGTCTACCGTGATGTAGCCGCGCTTTGCCATCTCCTTGTCAAAAGCATACCGGAAAGTAAAGTAATAGCTTCCTTCCGCATCCTTTATATCGATGCAAGTGGCAGTCTGGTCCACATGTCCTTGAACGATATGGCCATCCAGCCGGCCGTTCATCATCATACTACGCTCCACATTCACTTCATCTCCCACCTGCAACAAGCCAAGATTGGAACGGTCCAGCGTTTCCTTCATGGCCGTCACGGTATAGGTATCATCTGTCAGACTGACTACCGTCAGGCAAACACCATTGTGAGACACACTCTGGTCTATTTTTAATTCACTGACGAATGAACACTTGAAAGTAAAATGTACATTCTCCTGGTCTTTGACCATCGCCACCAATGTGGCACATTCTTCTACTATTCCGGAAAACATGGTTCTATATACTTTTAGGTTATACACGATTTATTATTAATATGCGCAAAGATACAAAAAGCCCTTCGTATAGGTACAAAAAAAGGAAGCTTTTCACAAAGCCTCCTTTTTCAGTTTTCAATAGGTATTAGTTTTTTTTTAAGGTAAAAAGATTGTTTTCAGGATAACGATGCAAATATAGGCGCTTTTCGTGATACTAACCAAATTAAAAAACATGTCTTATAACATCTTTTTGAAAAAAACATTTAAGTTTATTATCATTTCAAAGCACTTTTCTACACCTGCAATCGTTTTCAATGGACAAATATAAGGCTATTTTCCATGAAACACTGAAATTATCCTAAAATTTTGTTTATTTCTTATCATTTAAGTAGTGTTCATCTGTCCGCCCGCTATGTTTTAACACTTTTGCGTCGATAAAGAACACTATTTCTTCGGCAATATTCGTGATATGGTCACCGGAACGCTCCAACTTGCGGAACACGCTCACCAGGTTCAGACAAGAGAGTGCACTCTCCGGATGCCGGCTGATGTAGTCGGCAAGAATGGCAGTAGCCTCAGCATTGATTTCGTCCAGCATATTGTCCTTGGCAAACACAGCGGTAGCCAATTCCTGGCTCTCCTCCTGAAGTGCCTGCTTGGCAAGCTCGAGCATGGAGAGCACCTGGGCTATCATCTCTTCAAGACGGAGTTGCTTGACCAACTCAGTATCCAATGCCGGTTCATGGCAGTTGAGGGCAAAGCGGGCAATGCCCTCTGCAAAGTCGCCCAGACGCTCCAGGTTCGTATTGATTTTGAGCATGGCAAGCACAAAGCGCAGGTCGATGGCAACGGGGTTGTAAAGGGCAATGATGTCCTCCACGTCGCTGTCTATTTTCAGTTCGAAAGCATTGACGCGACGTTCGCGCACCAATACCTGCTGAGCTAGCTCCCGGTCCAGCGTAAGCACGGCATCACCTGCACGGTCGAGCTGATTATATACCAGGGTCCACATTTCGTCTATTTCCTTTTTCAGCAAGACGAGTTCAGATTCGATAAACTTCACCATAATGTTTCTATTTTAAGATTACTTTTGTACAACTTATTTTTGCTTGTATGGAACAATCCGCTACCCGAAGCGTCCCGTGATGTAGTTCTGCGTTTCCACCTTGTCGGGATTCGTAAATATCTTCCGGGTATCTCCAAACTCCACCATCCGCCCCATATAGAAGAAAGCCGTATTATCACTGACACGCGCTGCCTGCTGCATGTTGTGGGTAACGATGACGATGGTGTACTGCTTCTTCAACTCGTGGATAAGCTCTTCCACCTTGGCAGTGGAGATGGGGTCGAGGGCGGATGCCGGCTCGTCCATCAGCAGGACCGAAGGAGACACCGCCATGGCACGGGCTATGCAGAGACGTTGCTGCTGACCGCCGGAGAGGGCGTAGGCAGAGACTTTCAGCTTGTCCTTCACCTCGTCCCAAAGGGCGGCGCCTTTCAGGGTTTCTTCCACCCGCTGACGGATGAAAGCGTTATCGGTGATGCCATTTACACGGAGTCCGTAGGCAACGTTCTCGAAGATGCTTTTTGGGAAAGGATTGGGGCGCTGGAACACCATGCCCACGTTCTTGCGGAGTTCATCCACTTGCACTCCTTTTCCATAGATGTCTTGTCCGTCAATGCGTATCTCGCCGGTCAGACGGGTGTCGGGAATCAAATCATTCATGCGGTTTAGCAGGCGCAGGAAGGTAGACTTTCCACAGCCCGAGGGACCGATGAAGGCTATCACAGACTTCTCCTCAATGTCCATGCTGATGCCTTTCAGGGCATGGAAATCGCCATACCAGAAGTTCACGTCACGGGTTTCTATCTTGTTCTTCATACCTATTGTATATGTTTTCAATTCGTCTTAATCTTCTTCTCAAAGTATTTCCGCAGGGCGTTTGCCAACAGATTCACCAGGAGGATAATCAGTATCAGCACCAATGCTGTGCCATAAGCAATGGGAAGCTGCGCTTCCATATCGGTGCCGCTGGTAGAGATGACGTAGAGGTGATAAGGAAGCGCCATGCACTGGTCGAAGATACTTGTAGGCAGCTGTGGCAGGAAGTAGGCGGCACAGGTGAAAAGGATGGGTGCCGTCTCGCCCGAAACACGCCCCAGCGCCAGAATCAGTCCAGTAATGATATTGGGCATCCCCATCGGCAGGATGACATGCCAGATGGTCTGAAGCTTGGTAGCTCCCAACGCGCGGCTTCCCTCGCGCATGCTGTCGGGGATGGCTTTCAACGCTTCTTCCGTGGTGCGGATAACCAAAGGCAGACTTAGCAGACCCAGCGTCAACGAACCTGCCAGAATGCTGTCTCCAAAATCCATATAGTTGACAAACAGCGCCATGCCAAACAGACCGAACACGATGGAAGGGATGCCGCTCAGATTATTCGTCATCATCCGTATGAAGCGTACCACCCAGCCTTTCGGCACATACTCATTCATATAAATACCGCTCATCACTCCCACCGGAAAGGCAAATAAAGCACTGCCCGCCATCAAGCAGAACGTACCTACAATGGCAGGAAGGATTCCACCGGCAGTCATACCGTTGGTAGGAGCCGTAGTGAGGAACTCCCAATCGATAACTCCTATACCTTTATATATAATGAAGCCGAGGATTGCAAAAAGAATCCCCACCACACTTAGGCTCAACAGACGGAACAAGCCGAATGCCACGTTTTGCGAAAGATGCTTTCTATTGACCATATCTACCTTCTTTTATTTTCGTCTTGGCGAAACTGCTTCCACCGTGAAGTTTATCAATAAACTGATGAAGAACAGCACGACACCCAGCAGGAACAATGCTTCGTAGTGAGCTCCGCCGGCAGGCGCTTCGCCTAGTTCGGCGGCAATCGTTGCCGGAATGGTGCGCAGCGGTTCCAGGATGGTATGGGGAATGACGGCGGCGTTGCCCGTCACCATCAGCACAGCCATCGTCTCGCCCACCGCACGGCCGATGCCCAACACCACTCCGGAGGTGATGCCCGAAATGGAGTAAGGAATCACCACCTTATATATAGTCTGCCATTGCGACGCTCCCAGCGCCAGACTGGCTTCGCGCATGGCACGAGGGCAATTTCTCATCGCATCTTCCGTCACCGTAATGATGGTGGGCAACGCCATAATGGCAAGCACAATGCTGCCCGCCAGCCCGCTCTCGCCTACCGGCAAGTTGAACACCTGCTGCAAAAACGGCACAATGACAATCAAGCCGAAAAAGCCGTAGACCACCGACGGTATGCCACTCAGCAACTCAATGATGGGCTTCAGCAGATTCCTTACCCGGGAATTGGCTACCTCCGACATATAGATTGCCACCGACAGACCAAACGGCAATGCAAAGAGGATGGCAAACAGACTGACCCACAGCGTCCCCGTAATGAGCGGCAAAAAGCCGAACTGCGCAGCAGGTGTTGCCGTGGGAAACCATTCGGCACCGGCAAAGACGTCCTTCACCGAAATGGTGTTGTCTTTCAGCAGATGCACCGAATCCGGACGGACAATGAACTGCTGCGGTACAAAGGCTATAATGCCAGGCGTACGCTCCACCAGCTCCGTAATGCAGGCACCTGCATTTTCGTAGGAAGCGCCCAACTGCTCTTCCGTATAATACAGTGTGATGTCCTCCAAACGGAAAAGGCGGATAGGAAGGTCCTCCCCTCCCACTTCGTTCCAGTTTGTCAGCTCTTCATCAAAGACATTCTTTATCTGTGCCGGAGTCAGTTCGCCCACCCGGTTCTCCTTATTCAAGGCCAATACATACCCTTCTTCTATCACCTTGCTGCTGAACAAGCCTAGCGCTTCGGAAAAGAGGAACACGACGATAAGTACGATGGTAAGGCTCGTCACAAAGCCGCTACAAGCCAGTATACCTTCTACAATCTTCTCAAAAATCTTTTTCATGTTGCCTATTGATTTCTGTATGCAAAGGAACGGGCCGGATGTTAAGGCAGTGTGACTAACGTTTGAAAGAAATGTTTCAAAGGTGTTACAAAACTATTACAACGACTCAAAGCACATTCCATGTAACACATTTGTAATATCCATTGCCTTAATTTGCATCATGTGTTTACCCTATTTGCACCATGTGTTTATGAAGACAAGAAAATTACTCCTACTCCTCGCCCTGGCAGCTGCCACCACTGGCATGCAGGCGCAACGCATCAAAGGCAGCGACACCGTGCTCCCCATAGCGCAGCAGACCGCCGAACGCTTTATGACCCTAAACCCCTCTGCCCGTGTCACCGTGACCGGCGGCGGAACCGGTGTCGGTATTTCAGCCCTGCTGGACCAGACCACGGACATCGCCATGGCTTCCCGCGCCATCAAGTTCAGCGAAAAGATGAAGGCCAAAGCCGCCGGAGAAGACTTGGCAGAAGTTCCCATCGCCTACGATGCCCTTGCCGTAGTGGTCCACCCCTCCAACCCAGTGAAACAACTGACCCGCCAACAACTGGAAGATATCTTCCGGGGCAAAGTCACCAACTGGCAGCAAGTGGGCGGAGACGACCGCAAAATCGTAGTCTACTCCCGCGAGACTTCCTCCGGTACCTACGAGTTCTTCAAGGAAAGCGTACTGAAAAACAAGAACTACATGAGCAGCAGTCTCTCCATGCCTGCCACGGGAGCCATTATCCAATCCGTCAGCCAAACTCGCGGAGCCATCGGATATGTGGGTCTAGCCTATGTATCACCGCGTATCAAGACACTCGCCGTTTCATACGACGGGCAGCATTATGCCGCTCCCACGCTGGAGAATGCCATCAATAAGACTTATCCGATAGTACGCCCGCTATACTATTATTATAACCGGAAAAACGCTTCGGTCATAGCCCCTCTGCTCGATTTCATTTTGTCTGCCGCAGGACAGAAAATCATCAAAGAGAGCGGATATATCCCGGTACATAACGAATAAATCTTCATTCTTCATTCTTCATTCTTCATTTTTTTACCCTATCTTTGTCCCCACGATACGAAAATAGTAACATTATGGCAGAAATAAAGAGCGAAGAAACAAGCGAAAAAAAGAGCTTGAACTTCATTGAGCAAATAGTAGAAAACGATTTGAAAGAGGGTAAAAACGGGGGAAAAGTACAGACACGCTTCCCGCCCGAACCAAACGGTTACCTCCACATCGGACACGCCAAGGCCATCTGCCTTGATTTCGGTATTGCCGCCGCACACGGCGGTGTCTGCAACCTGCGTTTCGATGACACCAACCCCACCAAAGAAGATGTGGAATATGTAGAAGCCATCAAGGAAGACATCCAGTGGCTGGGCTACAAATGGGGTAACGAATATTACGCTTCCGACTATTTCCAGCAATTGTGGGACTTCGCTATCCGCCTCATCAAGGAGGGCAAGGCATACATCGACGAACAGACTTCCGAGCAGATTGCCGCCCAGAAAGGAACTCCCACCCAGCCCGGTGTGGAAAGTCCCTACCGCAACCGTCCTATCGAAGAAACACTGGATTTGTTCCAGAAGATGAACAGCGGCGAGATTGAGGAAGGTGCCATGGTGCTCCGCGCCAAGATAGACATGGCAAGCCCCAACATGCACTTCCGCGACCCTATCATCTACCGTGTAGTGAAGCATCCGCACCATCGCACGGGCACCACTTGGAAGGCTTATCCGATGTACGACTTTGCCCACGGGCAAAGCGACTTCTTCGAAGGCGTGACGCACTCTCTCTGCACACTGGAGTTTGTGCCCCACCGTCCACTCTACGACCTCTTCGTGGACTGGGTGAAGGAAGGCAAAGACCTCGACGATAACCGCCCCCATCAGTATGAGTTCAACAAACTGAACCTCAGCTATACGCTGATGAGCAAGCGCAACCTGCTGACTCTGGTCAAGGAAGGTCTGGTAAACGGTTGGGACGACCCCCGTATGCCGACCATCTGCGGTTTCCGCCGTCGCGGTTACTCTCCGGAGTCCATCCATAAGTTCATCGACAAGATTGGCTATACCACATACGACGCCCTTAATGAATTCGCCCTGCTGGAAAGCGCCGTGCGCGAGGACCTGAACGACCGCGCCACCCGCGTATCCGCCGTACTGAACCCCGTGAAGCTCATCATCACCAACTATCCCGAAGGACAAGTGGAAGAGATGGAAGCCGTCAACAACCCCGAACATCCCGAAGAAGGCAACCACGTCATCGAATTCAGCCGCGAACTTTGGATGGAGCGCGACGACTTCATGGAAGATGCTCCGAAGAAATATTTCCGCATGACACCGGGACAAGAGGTACGTCTGAAGAACGCGTACATCGTGAAGTGCACCGGCTGCAAGAAGAACGACGCCGGTGAAATCACCGAAGTATATTGCGAATACGACCCCGATACCAAGAGCGGTCTACCCGGAGCCAACCGTAAGGTGAAAGGCACCATCCATTGGGTAAGTTGTGCCCACTGCCTCGAAGCAGAAGTGCGCCTCTACGACCGTCTGTGGAAAGTGGAGAACCCGCGCGACGAGCTTGCCGCCATCCGCGAAGCGAAGAACTGCGACGCACTGACAGCCATGAAAGAAATGATCAACCCCGACTCCCTGAATGTGCTGCCCTGCTGCTACATCGAGAAGTACGCTGCCGGCATGCAGCCCCTCTCCTACCTGCAGTTCCAACGTATCGGTTATTTTAATGTTGACAAAGATTCTACGCCAGAAAAAATGGTATTCAACCGTACTGTAGGTCTAAAAGACGTTTGGGGTAAAATCAATAAATAAGAATATGAGTAAAAAAAACCTGCTGTCCGGAAGAGACAAAGAACTGCAAGAAATGGCAGAACAATATGAAGCTGCCAAAGCAGAGAACAGAACCATCTATCTGGACGCAGACGACTTAGCCGACCTCGCAGACTGGTATGCCGTGCATCATAAATATGCCATGGCTACCGAGGTCGTAGAGTATGGCTTGGGAATACATCCGAATAATACGGCTCTGCTGGTGGAACAGGCATACTTGTTCCTCGACACCCAGCATAAAGAGCAAGCCAAAGATATATTGGAACGGATTGCCGAAGAATCTTCCGAAGTGAAAGTGCTGAAAGCCAACCTACTGTTGGGCGAAGGCAAAGAAGAAGAAGCGGAAGCGATACTCGACAGCATAGACGATAAGGACGACCTGGCCAATATCGTTGATGTATCCTATATGTACATCGACATGGGATTCCCGGAAAAAGCATTGACATGGCTGACGCGCGGACTCGAAAAATATGCCGAAGAAGAAGCCTACCTTGCCGTCACCGGCGATTGTTACTATGCCCAGGGACTGTTTGAAAAAGCCACCTTCTTCTTCAATAAGCTGATTGACAAGAATCCGTATTCGGCTCCTTACTGGTTTGGACTGGCCCGTTGCTACTTTGACCAGCAGATGTTCGACAAAGCAATCGAAGCATGCGACTATGCCACGGTGGCCGATGACGAGTTTGCCGATGCCTACCTGATGAAAGGACATTCCTTCTTCCAATTGGGAAATGAGGAAAGTGCCATGGAGAACTACCTGCAGGCCGAAAAATTCCATCTTGTCTCCCACGGTTTCATCAACACCTTCATCGGTCTGAACAAAGCCTCCAAAGGAGAATGGAAAGAAGGATACGACTATCTGGAAAAAGCCATAACGGCCGAAGACAGCCATGACTTCGCCTTGCCTTCTCTTTATGCCAATGCAGCCCTATGCCTGCACAAGATGGGAAAGAAACGCAAAGCACACCAGTATTGTAAAAAAGCATACGACCTGGCACCCGAAGAGATAGACCCGTATCTGATTGAGGGGCGCATCTACATGGAAGAAGGTGAGTATGAGAAAGGTGTGAAGAGATGGGCCAAAGCCTTAGAGTATGCCCCCTATGCGGATACCTGGCACGAAATAGGCATGTGTAGCATGGAAATAGGACAACTGAGCTATGCCAAGCTGGCCTTTGAACATGTCAAAGAGATGGAGCCGGACTTTGAAGGTATCAACGAAAGGCTGACCTCTCTGTATATGCTGCTCAAAGACAAAGAGAACTTCATGAAGTACAACCAGCTGTGCGAACATCCGTTCAGGCTGGAAGAGCTGGACAAATTGCAACAGATACTACAAGAAGATAATCAGGAAGAGCTGGCCCTAGTAATGAAGAATATTTTCAATGCATTACAATAACAGTAATTATATACCACTAATCTAGCAAATGGAATCAGTAGCCTTTATCCAATGGTGTCTCGACCACCTCAATTACTGGACCATCACTTTATTGATGGCCATTGAAAGTTCGTTTATTCCCTTCCCTTCGGAAGTTGTAGTCCCTCCTGCCGCTTGGAAAGCCGCCAACAATGACAACATGAATATATATCTGGTGGTATTGTTTGCAACCATAGGGGCAAATATCGGAGCCTTGATAAACTACTATCTGGCAAAATGGCTGGGACGCCCCATCATTTACAAGTTTGCCAACAGCCGTTTCGGGCACATGTGCCTCATCGACGAAGCCAAAGTGCAGCATGCGGAGGAATACTTTGACAAGCATGGAGCCGTATCAACCTTTGTCGGCCGCCTGATACCTGCTGTTCGCCAGTTGATATCCATCCCTGCCGGTCTGGCACGCATGAAGCTGGGAACTTTCTTGCTGTACACCACCTTGGGTGCAGGCCTTTGGAATTCCATCCTGGCTTTTATCGGCTATTACTTGTCCACAGTACCCGGCATTGAGAACGAGGAACAGCTGCTTGCCAAAGTAACGGAATACAGCCATGAGATAGGTTATGTATTTATCGGCATCGGCGTACTCATCGTGGCATTCTTCATCTATAAAGGCATGAAGAAGAAATAAAAAAGAAAACGGTATGATAATAAAAAAGCGGTGGACAGCATGATAAATTCTGTCCACCGCTTTTTATTGCTTATCCCAAATCCAAACTTTCTACTTTACAGCTGCAATAGCTTTATCATAGTCAGGTTCTTGCGTAATTTCAGGTACCAATTCCGTATAGGCAATCTTACCATCTTTGCCGATAACCACTACCGAACGCGCCAGTAGACCTGCAAGCGGTCCGTCGGCCATGCGTACCCCGTAGTTTTCATCAAAATCGGAAAAACGGAAATCAGACAAAGGAATCACATTCTCAATACCCTCCGTTGTACAGAAACGTGCATGTGCAAAAGGCAAGTCCTTGGAGATTGCCAACACCACGGTATCGGGCAGGCCGGCAGCCAGTTTGTTGAACTTACGTACAGAAGTAGCGCACACACCAGTGTCAAGGCTGGGGAAAATATTCAAAATAACATTCTTCCCGTTCAGTTCCTTCAAAGAGAATGAAGACAAATCTGTTTTTACCAATTCGAAATCGGGGGCAACAGAGCCCACCTTTATAAATTCACCGATAACCTTTACCGGTTGTCCTTTAAATTTTGTTGTAGCCATAGTTTTATCAAATTATATGTATACATAACAAATTACATACAGAAAAAGTTCACCCGAAACTTTTTTCCGGATAAACTGTTATTCTACAGACGAATTAATGATAATCACTTAAAAAATTAAATTCACATGAAAACTATTTTTGACGAACTTCAGCAGGAAGTAAAGAATTGGTGGATTTCACTCATTCTTGGTATTCTTTATGTAATAGTGGCTATAAGCCTGATGTTCTCCCCTCTCAGCGGGTATGCGGTATTGAGCATTCTGTTCAGCGTCTCCATGTTGTTCAGCGGTCTGCTGGAAATATCCTTTGCAGTAAGTAACCGTAGAAGGGTATCCAGTTGGGGATGGTATCTGGCTGGAGGCATCATCGACATGATTCTGGGATTCTACCTGATAGCCTACCCGATGCTCAGCATGGAAGTCATTCCATTCATCATCGCCTTCTGGCTGATGTTCCGCGGCTTCTCATCCGTAGGCTATGCCATGGACCTCAAAAGATACGGAACAAGAGACTGGGGATGGTATGTTGCTTTCGGTATTCTTGCCGTCATCTGCTCGCTCATCATCTTGTGGCAACCGGCAGTAGGCGCCCTTTACGCCGTGTACATGATTTCGTTTGCATTCCTGATTATAGGTTTCTTCCGTATCATGCTGTCATTTGAGCTGAAAAACCTGCACAAGCGTGGGAAAGAGTAGAAGGAAAAGAAAGAGAAAGAAGTATCGGCCGAATAAGTAGCCCACACGAAGCGTGTCAAAAGGAATCCCACCTTTGACACCTTCGTTTAGCCGAATTGCTCAATAACGTCTCAGGAAACGGAACATCGTAGTCCGTGACACTCCCATCTGTCGGGCAAGCTCGGCACACGACTCTCCTCTTTGGTGCTCCCTTACAAGCTTCCTCTTGTTCGCATAGAGTATCTTCATTTTGGGTGTGTCTCCTTTCTTCCTGCCCAGATGTTTTCCCTCCTTCCTCCGTCGTTCCAGGGCTTCTTTGGTGCGCATGGAAATCAGATTACGCTCTATCTCGGCCATCAGTCCAAAAGCAAATCCCAGCACTTTGCTGTTGATGTCATTCTGGAACACATACCCCTCTTTGGTACTGTACAGCACCACTCCCCTTTTGATGCAGGAGTTAAGAATGGTCATTATCTCCAGCAGTGTCCGGCTAAGCCGTGAAATCTCCGTTATAATCAAGGAGTCTCCCGGTTTCATCCGGTCCAACAAGCCCGCCAGTTTACGCTCTTTGCTACTCACTTTTCCGCTGACCGTCTCCATGTACCATCTGTCGATACTCAAACCATTCTTCTCCGCGAAGCGTATAATTTCCTCGCGCTGATTCTCTAAAAACTGTTTTTCTGTACTTACTCTTAAATAAGCTACTACTGCCATAATTGATAAACGTTTATTGGTTATTATTCACCACCAAAGAACGGTTATTCAAGTAAGAGTGGCAACACACAACTATGACTCTCTATCACAGAGGATCACATTATGGACATCCCCCGAAGTCAGGGAAGACTTCTCGGTAACTATCTCAAATATGCCTATAAACAAAGAAAACAGCCCCACTGAAGCTGTTTTCTGAAATTAGTTCATAAAAAATTGATACTATGTAGTTTCATAGTATACTCTCCTTCATTTCATTCACTATGTATCTCACATCCTCATCCGTCACATAAGGACCACTCGGCAAGCAAAGACCACGTTTGAACAAGTCCTCACTGACACCATTCACATAGGCAGGATTAGCCGCATAAACCGGCTGGAGATGCATGGGCTTCCATAAGGGACGGCTCTCGATACCGGCTTTATCCAAGCAAACACGCATGGCCTCTACATTACGGTTAGGCTCACAAGAAGTATGGGCACTCACTGACTCATGCGTAACACCGGCGGCACCACCTACGGCGCCTTTTACTGTCTCACGGTAGGCATCCTCCTCACCTCTCACATGCAGATTCCCGTCAAGCAGTACCGTGTTCAGCCAATAATTGCTGTCATAACGTCCGGAAGGATTCTCATGAAGCGTGATTCCCTCCACATCGGCCAACAACTTACGATACAGACCGCACAGATGCTTATGGTGCGCTATATGCTCATCCACCACCGTCATCTGACCGCGGCCGATTCCCGCACAAATGTTACTCATCCTATAATTATAGCCTATACGCTCATGCTGGTAGTAGGGATAGGACTCACGGGCCTGGGTAGCATAGAACATTATCTCACGTTTGGACTCTTCATCAGGGCAAATCAAAGCACCGCCACCGCTGGTGGTTATCATCTTGTTGCCATTGAAAGAAAGCACACCATATTTGCCAAAAGTTCCAAGAACTTGCCCGTCAAACTTGCTTCCAAAGCCTTCGGCGGCATCCTCTATGACCGGAATATCATATTTATCTGCCACCGACATGATTTGGTCTATCTTGTAGGGCATCCCATACAAAGCCACCGGAACAATCGCTTTGGGCTTTCGGCCGGTCTTGTCGATACGGTCCCTGATAGCCTGCTCCAGAAGAACCGGGTCCATGTTCCATGTATCAGCCTCAGAATCCACGAATACCGGAGTAGCACCGAGGTAGGTCACCGGATGGGAAGAGGCACAAAAGGTAAAGCTTTGTACTATCACTTCGTCACCCTGACCAACTCCGCAAGCGAGCAGGGCCAGGTGTACCGCTGCTGTACCTGCACTCAAGGCCACTACCTTTTTATCCTGTCTCACGAAGCGTTCCAAATCCTGCTCGAAGGCATTCACATTAGGACCGAGGGGTACTACCCAGTTGGTATCGAAGGCTTCCTGTATGAAGCCCATCTCCTTGCCGCTCATGTGAGCGAGGCAAAGATATATTCTCTTATCCATAAAATTATAAATGAATTCTTTTCAAAGAAGTACAATGAATATTATGAAGATATATCTCTTTTTACATAATGTGGAATTAGCAAAAAATCAAGGATTTTACAGAGCTTTTTCCAAAACCGTTTCATATCTAAAACTATATAATTTCTTCTCTTTTAGCAAGGGCTACTTTCTCAAGATGTCCTGGACATAATATCTGGGACTCAGTCAATCGAATTATTCGTGCTTTCGATTTATCTGCCTCCTTCTTATTACCATTGGGAAGATTAGTTACAACATTATATCCCGGTATATATGAATCCCCAGAAAAAACATAGCTCCCTATGAGATAAGTAATGCAAGTTGGACTGTGCCCTGGCGTTTCTATTACCTTTGCATTTATCCCATCTAATAAGGTAATGGAATCTTCTTCACAAACAACTTTAATATTCTTTCCTGAATATATTATTGGTTTATCATAGTATTTAGATAGATTCAGTTTTGCGGAAGCCAAAGCCTCTACACCTGCTTCGTTAGTATAGATTATTGCACCAGGAAATATCCGTATCAAAGCAGGTAATCCATAAATATGATCATAGTGAATATGTGTCAACAGAATACCCTTCAGCACTTTGCCGTCACCCGCAGTCTCCATAATTTGTTCAATATCCCCAGGATCGACAATCCAGAATTCAGTTCTGCTAACTTCAAGAATATATGTTCTTGATTCTAAAACAGTATTGATAATGGATTTTACGATTAGCATTATATTAAGGATATTGAGCAAAATCAATATACATCACAATTAACACCCGATACATATTGAATCACCGACTATCAGTACAATCTTCTATAATTAAAAATATATTATCAATAAATTGATAACCATTTCCTCCATGCTGGAAAATTGTTGAACATATCCGTAAAATTATCAGGATTTTTAAACCCTTCCCAATTTCTATATTTTTTAGGCAGACCTCTTTGTGCAACAAATGAATTATAATTCAAGCACTTACCTTTATTCAAGGAAGTAATATCAGCCATTTCATCGACACTCAGTTCAAAGTCTAAAATCGAAATATTTTCTTTCAAATGAACTACATTCCAAGTTTTAGGAATCACAATAATCCCCCTTTGAATAAGCCAGCGCAGGACTACTTGAACGGTGCTCTTACCATGTTTTTTTGCGATTGCCAAAATCAAAGGATGTTCAATAATCTCCAGTCTTGGTTCTACTGAACGGAAATGGCTAAATGTCGACATAGATTCAACTGCAATTCCCCTATCCTGACAATATTTTATTAACTCAATCTGAGCGTTTAACGGACTAATTTCTATTTGATTCACAGCAGGAACAACATCCGAAATCTCACTCAAAGCTTCAATATGTGGCTGCAGAAAATTGGAAACCCCAATAGCCCTGATTCTTCCCTCTTTATAGAATTTCTCAAGAACCTTCCACATATCCATGAATATTTTCCAAGGATTATGAATCAAGAACAAGTCTATATATTCCGTATCAAGGTTATCAAAAGATTTTTGAACAGCTTGTTCAATACTGACATTATTCCTTCGATTAAGAATTCTATGAATTCCATACTTATATCCTCCACAGTAAAGCGCATCAATATTCACTTTTGTAGTAATAAACACATCTTCACGCTTGATACCATGTTTTTTGAAAATCCGAGCAATATCAGCCTCGTTATAATATCTCCAAGCTGTATCAAACTGTCTGTAACCCATGTCATAGGCTTTTATCAGAGTATCCTCCAGCTTATCCTTCGGTATAAGAAATGTTCCTAGACCAATTTGTGGCATTTCAATACCATTATTCAATTTTATATATTGCATATCCATATAATTATTAGTTCATATACTATTTCCACGCTTGCATTTTATACCATAAACCACATCCAGATGCAATTTGAGTTATATCTTCTCCTGGAGGAATATTACCTTCCAACAACTCTATCCCATTTTGAGTTATAGCTAAATCCCATCCAACGTATCTTGCATCAGGTTCATAATAAACAATTTTTTTTATAATTGAGATACATTCATCAAAATGCGGAATAATAAAACCATCAAATTTAATATGAGAATAAGGATGAACCTCATATCTTGCACAATTCATGCCATAAGCATCACCTTTCAAAATGCTTTTTTCAGAATCTATCACACAAACCATACCACCATCATGATAATTATCAGTTAATGCAACCCCATTGCCCATACGCAATAATGCGGCTAGTATGTGTAATTGTTTTTCCCGATCTAATACGGTAACAATACGAATCGTATTCAATGAACCTGGCGCTAAGTTCTTTAGTTTCTCACAATTTGTTATAATTTCCTCTATTATAAATTGTTCCCCAGTAATAATCTTTTGCTCCAAAATATCTAGTACATATTTATAGTTATCAGAAGAAGTACATATTCTAAATACACCATGCCCTCCGTAATCTTTTAAAGGTTTAGCAATAACATCTCTATATTGAATTATAAATTTCACAATTTCATCCCAGCTCTTATTTACTGTTGTTAACCATCCCCTATTTATATATTTCCGAAATCGTTGATTAAATTTAGCTTTATCAAGAAACAATTCATACACTTCTGGAGTACTAAAAGCATATCTCAGAACATCATTTCTGCGCAATGATATATATGCTTTTCGTTCAGCTATTGATTTATTCCAAAATGTAAAAGTACAATAGTCATTAAAATCATTACCATAAAAAATATACCAATATAATAAATCAACAAATACACTGAATCTACTTTTTGAAGGACATTGTTTTATGACAAATGCACTATTATCCCAACTATTTCGACAATAATTCAATACTGTTGATATACGATATAATTTCAACTTCCTTACTATTGCATTCATATGCCAATTTTTCTTAGTATTCCACCAATTCAGAAACAACAATATTATCCACATTAAACTCCATACTTGCCCAAGCAAGTCCTACCCCAAATCCACAAGCCAAGCAATGGTTCTTTTTGTTACATAATGCTTCTGCAGTACGGGTAACCATGGTCAAAGGAATGGAGGCACTTGTCACATTGCCGAAATCTTCCAAGCAATAAGGCACTTTCCCTATAGGTATCTTCACCGATTTGCGAATCTTCTCGTCAATGAATTTATTTGCTTGATGTAAATAGAGATAATCTATTTCATCCACATTGATATGATAAGCCTCTATAAGTTCTTTCAACGAATGAGGCGGTGTCTTGATAGCAAACGCAAACACATCCATACCATTGACTATCATATCAGTTCCCCTGCGGACAATGCCCGGTTCTATTTCCTTTTCAACAACCGCTTCAACAGTTGTCGGATATCGCATTCCTCCATACTTTGTCCACACAGCCTGATAGCCAGAACCATCCACTCCAAATACAAAATTAAAAGGTTTGCCGAATGAAGCATCATATTCAAATGCTGTTACCGTGGCAGCGTCGCCAAACAAAGGTTTAACTGTCCTATCTTTAGAATTTCGGTTGATGGAATTTGTCTCAGCTGCAACCAACAAACCTTTTTTAAAAGAGCCATGTGACATTAAAGAGCCTATCACACTAATCCCATAAATCCATCCTGAGCACCCCAAAGGTAAGTCCATTACGTAACAATCGTTACGTAATCCCAGACGGTTTTGAAGGATACATGCTGTTTGTGGAGCAATAAAATCACGAGATGTACATACATAAATCAAGCAATCCACTTCTGAAATCTTCCAACTCAAATCGGTCAATATCCGATGAACAGCAACTACTGTAAGATCAGATGCTGTCGTTCCTAATTGTACCACTCGTCGCCTTTCGATGCCAGTCGAGGCCATAACTTTTTTTGCTTCACTTTCATCCTTGAAAATAGGAAGTGACAAATTCTCTTCTACCCGTGATGGGACACAAGCTGCCATTCCTGCTATTCTCACATTTCTGATTATCAATTGTGACATAAAGCTAATCGTTGTTTTTTTCCCGATGAAGTCATTGGAATTTTATCAATCCATTCAAACTTCACCGGCATTTTATAATTCTCAATTTTGTTTCCCAACAATGTATCGATTTCTTCTAAAGATTTGGTAGTTCCCTCCCTTAGTACATATACTTTAGGCACCTCACCAACCAATCCTCTTGGATCTTTCATTGCAACACAAATACAGTCCGATACACCTCCCAAGGCTATAATTGCATCCTCTATTTCAATAGGACTCACTTTCTTACCACCGACATTAATCATCTCTTTTTTGCGACTCACCAAATAGAAATTTTCATTTTCCGATTTATATGCATAATCACCTGTGCGGAAATATTCTCCCCAAAAAGAATCTACAGTATCACCGTCCACCAGATAAGATTTCATCACCATATTCCCCTTTATGCACAATTCACCGGATTCTCCTGTCGGAAGTTCCAGACCTTCATCACTGAAGATTTTCACATCCACCTCCTTTGTTACAGGCTTTCCGATAGTAACTAAATCGTCAGCATATTCATGAAATTCCATAAAGAGTGAACGGGATGCTTCTGTCAATCCGTAATGCATACAAATACGAGTGTTTGGAAACATTTCCATCAGTAACCGCTTGTTCTCCACACTCATTGCCGCACTACCAATTTCAATATAACTCATCTGACTTGCAAACTTTCCAAAAACATTTCCACTCAATTTCTTGATATACTCCCATACAGCAGGTACCATGCCTATCCCTGTCACATGATATTGTTCCATCGTGTTAAACAATAACTTTAGATTAGCAAAACTACCCAATAAGATAAATGTTGCTCCTAACAACATATTACAACGTAATCTACCCAAACCAAACGAATGGCAAATAGGTAAGCCCAATACCTCTACATCATCGGCTGTATTCCCGATATATTGATTAATATTATTGGCAGAGCCACTAATATTGGCATGTGACAAAAGCACACCTTTTGGTTTTCCGGTAGTACCGGTTGTGAACATAATATCAGCTATATCTTGAGCAGAAAGCAGTCCGATGTCGGCAGGTTTTCCCACCAAAGAAACCTCAGAATACCCAATACCTCCCTTAAGACCAAAGATTCTTTTCGGACGAACCGTTTCAATGATATATTTTTTTCTTTCCTCATTCGAGGTCGGGTCAACTATCACATTAACCAGTCCCAACAGATGAGCAGCAAAATATAAATATACAAATTCAACATCTTTCAAAGCAGAAAGTAAAATACAGTCACCTTTCTCCAATCCCGATGATTGAAGACAAGCTGCCGCACCAAGTATGTTTTTCCACAGCAATGCATAACTTACCGAAACGCCCTTTGCTATGATAGCCGTTTTATCCGCACTCTGCACCGAATACCGATAAATAGCTTGCAGTAATTGACTATGTGCTAAACTACACATTCTTCAACTCAATAACTTTATTTACAATACTTCCTACCGTGTTTAGCTCAAAAAGGTCTTCTACTGGAAAATCCACATTTAATTCATTTTCAATAGTCGTAAGAATAGCCACGTTACCCATCGAGTCCCATTGTTCAATATCACCGGCAGCCATTTCCATAGTAATCACTGATTCTTCAACATTCAGCGTTCTAGCAATTACTGATATTATTTCACATTTTATATCCATTTTTATTCTTAGCTTTAAATTGACACTCCACCATCCAACACCATCGAATGACCAGTCAGCCACGAGGAGGCATCGGACAATAAATACACCACACCATATGCAATGTCCTCAGGTACTCCATAACGTTTCAGAGGATAACGTTTCATATCCTCCTGTAATTGCTCTTCGCTGACTGTACCTCTATGAATTAAAGGAGTATCTACCATCCCTGGACAAATACTATTTACACGTACTTTTCTCGATGCAAACTCTTTGGCACAAAATTTCATTATGGAATTCAAGGCAGCCTTCGATGCACCGTAAATACAGTTACCACCGCTGAATACCTCTGTTCCACCTAATGAAGCCAATATCACAACAGCTCCCTCTTTATTAATTTGCTTCTTTTTATAAAGAACGCGCATTAATTCAATAGGAGCATAAAAATTGGTCTCAAAAATATCATCAAACTTATCACGGCTCGAAAACTGGAACGGCAATGTTAGTCCTTTACCCGAACAAAGCACCAGTCCATCTATCTTACCAGCTTCAGATATCAGATTTTCCACTTGTTCCACCACCTGCAAATCAGCTACCACAACCCTGTGTACCTGCCCGTTCTTCACATCCAAATCAGCATACGTAGCATTGAGACGTTCTTCATTGCGTGCCGTTATAATAAGGTTAGCCCCCATCTTGGCACATTCTGTGGCAGTAGCTTTTCCTATACCGGATGAAGCCCCCGTAACAAGTATTGTTTTTCCCTCTAAAGAAAAAGGATTATAATTCAACATAACTTTTAAAGTTCTTGTAATTCAGAAATCACTAAATTTTCATCTGTATGAAAAAGAATCGTCCCCCATGAAAGTCCTACTCCAAAACCACAGCCTACCAAAGTAACTGCTTTTCCACATAGCTGTTCCCTCAATTCTGTCACAACAGTAAGTGGAATGGATGCTGATGAAGTGTTGCCAAACCGTCTCAAGCTATAAGGAACTTTTTCGTCCGTCAATTTCAACTTTTTCTTGATAGTTTCGAGCATCTTTATGTTTGCCTGATGAAACAATACATAATCCACTCCATCCATGGTAATACCACACTCTGCAAATACCTTTTTAATGGATTTAGGAGCAGTGGTAATCCCGAATGCAAATACATCCATGCCGTTCATTCTCGTTTGACAAGCATGACGCTTACGTCCATCCTCGCAATCCTGCAACTCTAACGAAGCTGGCGTTATAGGATTACGGGCCCCACCACCAGGACGGATTATCGCATCATATCCAGTTCCATCACTTCCCAAATCAATAGTGATAGGTTCTGCCTTTTCATCATATTCGAGAGCAGTAGCAGTACCTGCATATCCAAAAAGTTGGTCGTGTTCTTCCGGAACTTGTTTACGCGCATCACCAGCTAATACTATAGCACGTTTTATTCTGCCACAAGTCATTAACGAGAGCGCAACTGACATTGCATATACCCATCCCGAACATCCAAGATTAATGTCAAAACAGAGACAGTTTTTCTTTAATCCTAACTTTCCATGCAACACACATGCTGTTGCTGGCAATATATAATCCGGAGTTTGAGTTACAAGCATCAGTAAATCAATGTCTTCGTTTTCCCAGTTCAAATCCCACATAAGCTTTTTTGCCGCTGCTTCACATAAATCCGAAGAAGTAAATTCATTAGAAAAACGTTTTTCCCTCACTCCAACAGACTCAATGTAAGCTTCGTCATCATATTTATCTGTTGTAGATACAGTCTTTACAATGTTTCTTGGAACACCAGCTGCAATACCTGCTATACGGATATTATTTATATGAATGATAGCCATATTCTTTTTATCAACAAGCTTATTAAAGTTTACTTGCCACAGTGTTATAAATATCCGCTATTGTTTCCGAGTTTTTAATGTCATCTCCTTTTAGAGTCACATCATATTCCTCATCCACCATGGCAATCACGCTAAGAGCAACTAATGAAGACCACTCCTCAATCTCTCTAAAGCGAGTTTCCGGAGTAAATACACTTTCTTCTGTTTCATCAAACTGAGCAGCAAAATTGCTCACAAATTCTTTCATTTCCATAAACTGTTTTTTAGTCATTACTTATCTTTACACCTATAGCTTTAATACTTTCGCCGGTACTCCTAAATACACATTTCCTTCTTTAGGTTTAGTCATAAGCACACTTCCGGCAGCAAGTTTTGTATCATTTTTTATTTTTAGTTGTTGCAATACAATGGAACCCACTCCAAAGAAGTTACAGTCGCCCATCACCACTTCACCGGATATTCTGACAGAAGGCATTAATACATTGTAATCTCCTATCTTTACATCATGTCCTAAGACAACAGCCCCATTGAATATATTAAAGTCTCCAATTATTACATCACAAGATACGACACAACCGCCTTGTATAATGTTCCCTTTCCCTATTTTGAAGGTTTCAACATCTTTTATGACAATATTAGGGGCTATAATATTGGGAAACTGAATATTTGTATTGCTTATTAAAGAAGAGAGTTTACGAAGTACTTTATTGTTAGCAATTGCAAAAACCACACTCAAAGACTTATTCCATGAATTGAGGGTATCCATTCCTCCTAACACTTTACCATAATGCGATATTTGAGTTTCACATTCTACTCCATCATCAAAAAAGCCTATCAAATTCCACTGAGGCTTCACCTCATTTATCCAATAAATTAAGCAAGCAATCTCTTTACCGAAACCGCCTGCACCATATATAGCGATATCATTCATGATTAATCAACTTAATTATATCCATCAAATGGAATTGTAGTAGCTTGACCTTCTTTGGAAATACTATCCTTCATAAATACTTTCTTAATTGTTAGAAAAAAAATTTTTACATCAAGTTTGAAAGAGCAATGGTCTACATACCACACGTCCAATTCAAATTTCCTCGTCCAAGAGATAGCATTGCGTCCATTCACTTGCGCCCAACCAGTAATGCCCGGACAGACCTCGTGACGACGAGCTTGTTCTTTACTATAAAGCGATAAATATTGAGGCAATAAAGGCCGTGGTCCTATCAAAGCCATATCCCCTTTCAGTACATTAATCAGTTGTGGCAATTCATCAATACTTGTAGAACGAACAAACCGCCCTACCTTAGTCAAACGTTGTGCATCTGGTAGTAAATTACCCTCCGCATCCCGCTCATCCGTCATACTTTTGAACTTTATCACACGGAATATCTTTCCATCCTTTCCCGGGCGCTCCTGAGTAAAGAATGCTCCTGCACCTTTATTGGCAAAATACAACCCAATAGTAATAAGTAATAAAATGGGCCAGATAACAACCAATACAATAAAGACCAGAATAAAATCAATCACTCTTTTCAAACCATGTTTATACATACTCTCAAAAATGCTTCATTATAGCCTTATAGCTCTTATCTACAGTATAATTCTCACACAAAAATCTATACCCTTTTTCTCCCATCTCTTTCATCCGTTTATCATCCTCTATCATAAACTCCACCATCTTCATAAAGGTATCTATATTCCCATTCTCTGTCCACAGACCGAAACCACTTTCTTCAGCTATCCGTCCAATGTCCGTATTCACATCCGTAGCTATCAATACCGGCATCCTACATTCCAAATACGAAAGCAAGCGCGATGGAAAATTGGGTATGGTAAAACGCTTGTCCAGGAATATCAAGCCTACATCACACAGATTCACCAACTCATCATATTTTACTTTCGGCAATGCAGCAAGAAGACAAGCGTTTTGGGGCAAGTGCGTATCAAACCATAATTTAACCCTCATATACTCTGTACCACTACCTACAATTACAAAATACGAGTCATCCCGCTTTTTATTCTCCTCAATCACTTTCAATAAAAAATCTATCCCCTGAGGCTTTCCCAAATTACCCCCATAGATGAAAATCCTTTTTGATGCAGGAATATTCAATTCTTTCAGCAGTTCACTCTCTTTCCTATCTCCTTTCAACCTTTCCTGTAACTTCACACTGTTCGGACAGATTTCCACCTTTGCCGCATCAATGGCAGGATTATGCTTCAACACATACTCACAGTTGGCAGGTGACATACAACCGATAAAGTCTGACAATTCATAAAGTTTTTCTTCCTTACTCCTGAACATCCTATAAAGAAAACTTTTCTTGGAGAACATACCCAAATCCACCGCATTCTGCGGAAAAATATCCTTCAGCATCAGATAGGTTTTAGCATTCCAGCGTTTTTTCAAGGTCTGGATTACCTTATTGAAGGTGATGGGAGGAGTGGAATAAAGAATAAGGTCGAACTTCACATCCCACCAGTATTTATTAATAGCATGTAGATACTGGCTTTCCAACAACAAAGTAGCAATCCCTTTCTCCACAATATTCGTTTTCTGGATATTAAGTGTCTTTACCTTCAATATTCTTGCACCGCCGTTCTCCATGACTCCGGTAGGCTGATGGAATCTCCGCTCATAAGGGGATACTATATACATGGCATGCCCGTTCCTTATAAATTCACGCATCAGGTCTGTATAAATGCCACGCTCTTCCAAACCATTGATACGGGATATTGTCAAAAAAAGAATGTTCATCCCAGCAGTCAGAATTTTCTCCAGACCATCTTGTTCACCACCCCCGTATAGCTCTGAATCAACTTCACAACCTTGGCCGATACATTCTCATCCGTATAATCGGGCACCGGCAGACCGTGATCCCCATTCCTATTCATCTCCACGGTAGTATCTACAGCCTGAAGCAAGGATTTCCCATCAATACCGGCAAGGACAAAGATACCCTTGTCAAGAGCCTCGGGACGCTCCGTACTCGTACGGATGCATACAGCAGGGAAAGGATGCCCCACCGAAGTGAAGAAACTGCTCTCCTCAGGCAGGGTACCGCTGTCACTCACAACGGCATAGGCGTTCATCTGCAGGCAGTTGTAGTCGTGGAAACCGAGAGGTTCATGCTGAATCACACGTCTGTCAAGTGCAAAGCCGCTTGATTCCAGACGTTTCCTGCTACGGGGATGACAACTGTAAAGTATGGGCATGTCATATTTCTCGGCCATAGCGTTAACCGCGTTGAAAAGGGACAGGAAGTTCTTCTCCGTGTCAATGTTCTCTTCCCGATGCGCGGAAAGCAGGATGTATTTACCTTTCTGGAGATGCAATCTCTGGTGAATATCGCTGGACTCTATTTCGGACAAATTCTCATGCAGGACTTCCGCCATGGGCGAACCGGTTACGTATGTACGTTCTTTCGCCACGCCCGAAGCGTTCAGGTATCTGCGGGCATGCTCCGAATAGCAGAGGTTCACATCGGAAATGACGTCCACAATACGGCGGTTGGTCTCCTCAGGCAGGCACTCGTCAAAGCAGCGGTTGCCTGCCTCCATATGGAAGATGGGGATATGCAGACGTTTCGCGCCTATCACGCTCAGGCAGGAGTTCGTGTCTCCCAACACCAGCAC